>DAINRW010000153.1:0-3536 GCA_036741615.1 Nitrososphaera sp. | reverse complement strand
GGTTGCTTAAGCCGCATGCAGATATGATAATTGCTGATCCTTATGATTATAACCGAGACCCGCCAGTAGAAAAGGTCTACGATGCACAATCTTTCCGCAAACTTTTGGAAAACTCAGGTTTTGAAATAGGGGAAAAAAGTAGCAGGAACGAGTCATTTATCCCATGGGTTCTCAAGGTAAATGAGCGAGCATATCTTTTCTACTTTGTAGACTATATTAAGGCTAAAAAGCTGTCAAAGCAGAAATTTTAATAATACAACCAAATCTAACATATCCATGCCAACAGCATACGTTCTTATCAATTGCGACTTAGGCTCTGAAGAAGAGATAATTCGTGAAATAAAAAAACTGCCAGAAGCCGTGGAAGTATCAGGTGTGTATGGCGTTTATGATATAATTGCTAGAATAAGCTCAGATTCTATGGATAAACTAAGAGAAACAATAACTTGGCATGTTAGAAGAATAGACAAGGTTCGTTCTACACTGACCATGATCGTGATTGAGGGCCAAGGCGAACAGTCAATAAAAAACTTCTGATCATCCAAGTAGATTCCTGACATTGCTTGCTGTAATTGATGCCTCCTCCTCGCTGTTAAAGAAGTGAGGAGCCGCTCTCACTGCTTTCTTCCCTCCTCCAATGTCTCTAGCTGCAAGTATTATACGATTTTGCTCAAGCTGTCTTATCAATGTCAAAGAGTCAGCATTCTCGGGCATGAACGTAACGATGGACGAGCGCTTGCTTTCATCATCAGGACCATACATTTTGACTGCTGGGATCTTAGATATTTCTTCACGGAGGATATTGGCAACATTCATGTTCTTCTTCCTTATCCTCTCGAGCCCAATTCTAAGTATGTAGCGCAAAGACGCTTCCAGTCCTGCTGCTCCAGGAAAGTTACGAAAGCCGGCTTGAAGCCTAGATGGCATATCCAAATGCGTGATGATATTGTGTTCAGACAGAGCTGAAGACTCGCCCCCAATTTCAGACGGTTCCAGTAATTCAAACGCCGTCTTGCTACAATAGAATACACCTATGCCGGTGGGACCGCAAAGCCACTTGAAGCCAGGGAATGCCATAAAATGACATCTAATCTTTTTAACATCGACCGAAATAGTGCCTGCACTTTGAGCAGCATCAATACAAAACAGAACATCATTTTCCTGCGCAATCCTCCCAACTTCTTCAACCTGCATTATGGCTCCAGTATTGTAAAGCACATGACTCAGCGTAATGAGCTTGGAACCTTTGGCTAATTTATCAAACTGACCAAGGTCAAAGTATCCATTTTCGTCTGTCATAGACAGTTCTCTCAATTGAACACCTTTTTTCTGCGATAATGCAACCCAAGGCAAATAGTTGGCATAGTGCTCATGTCGGCCTCCCCTTATTACTATCGCATCACCAGTCTTCCAGTTCAGCCCATTCGCCACCATATTTAGGCCGTCGGTGGTACTCTGAACAAGCACGACTTCATCATGATCACAGTTAATCAAATGGGCTATTCTTTTCCGCAATTCATCAAGGAGCGACATGATATACTCAGAGGTACTGGGGGAGTCAGGACCACCCTGTGCACATGTAAGCATAAAGTCGGTCATCGCCTTGATGGTAGATAGCGGCGTTGGAGCAATCGCTCCGTTGTTCATGTAGACAGTCTTCTTTGTTATTGGGTAATCATCATCTCTTAGCTGGCTGTAGTCAATTTCACTCACATTATATTCAACCTCATGCAATAGAATAGCAAGTGGACTCTGTTGAGGTATTGAGCAGGGGCGGCTTAAATACGCTAATGTTTACCGACCCGTATGCCAAGCTCTGCTATACGTATCATTTGACGTCACAATTTGATAGAGTCATCTATATCGACCTTGACACCACATTTACAGCATATTTCAACGCAGGATTACTGCATACAAACATAGTCGACATCTATTTGTTATCAGAGGGCAGGCTTGCTGCCATGATGAAAGATGTGCTTGAATCAATGGATGATAGCTCGCTTGTAATTTTCGATTCTGTGAATAGTTTTTACAATCTATTTTCGATACGGCAGCGGATGAGCAGTCTGAATCATCTACTTTCAGTCTTGATAATGCTTCTTGTCCGGCGTGGAGTTGATGTAAAAGTTCCAGTGCTTGCAACAAGCATGCTTCGTTACAGAAAGGAAGGCGGTTGGGTCCAGTCGCCTGCAAGTCGCAGGTTGCTTCAAAGCAAGAGCAAAGTAAAGCTAAGCATAGAATGGCATAAAAGCGACTTGGCACTCAAAATATTGCAACATGAATCGATTGAATCTGGTAAAATTTTTTTGTGCAAGTATAACTCCATTACAATTTGACTCCTACAAGTATAAATCCTAGTAGCAGGGCAATTCCTAACACTCCAAATCCTGCTATCAGCAGCGCCTTCTGTACCTTTGGGTTTGGAGACCTTCCCGAATAGTAGAGCATAAAGGCGCCTGCCATACCCATGAAGAGAATTAGCGTAATGACTACGGTCTCGCCAATAGTTTGAGCAGAGCGCGAGGGAATCATGAACCTGTTGATGCCTCTGCCCTCGATTAGAGCATTTATCAAACCTGATGCGAGTGCAAAGAACGTCGTAAGATATGCTACAGCGACTATCCACACGACTTTAGAATGGGTTGTAAGCATGATTCTGTTATAACTCTTAAAAATCCTGACTATAAATAAACCTTCCATGACTACTGGTAAATGCTTAGCCTGCCATCGAAAAGCCTTGTTGGATGACAAATATTGCATACATCATAAACAAGCATTTGATAATATGATCAATCACTACAAAGTATGGGTCAATGTATATGGTAAGATAGCATGGGAAGAATTTTTGATCAAACTATCAGGCATGCAAGAAACAGGTAGCTGGGTAAAAGAAGTAATTGCGTTGGAATTAGAAAAAAGTAAAGGAAAATAGAATAGAAGACGGCTATAGGAGGAGGCTTACATATCCATTCCGCCCATTCCGCCCATTCCGCCCATTCCGCCCATTCCGCCCGGTGGGCCGGGTGGTCCTCCGCCACCTGACTTACTTGAGGCAATGACATCGTCGATTCTCAGTAGCATTGATGCGACTTCTGTGGCAGACTTGATTATTTGCTCCTTCACCGCAAGAGGCTCTACTATGTCCAACTTGCTCATATCGGAGATCCTAGCATTTCGTGCATCGACACCTGTCCACTTGCTGCCTTTGCTCTGTCTTGAACGAAGCTCAGTGATTGTGTCAATTGGATCCATGCCAGCGTTCTCTGCCAATGATAGAGGTATCACCTCTAGGGCCTCTGCAAATTTTTCCGCAGCTAACTGCTCTCTACCATAGAGGGTGCTTGTCCATTCCCTAAGTTTCGATGCAGCATAAGCTTCAGGAGCCCCGCCCCCCGCAACAATGGCAGGCTTTTCAAGGACGTCCTTGGCCACCATTAGCGCATCGTGTACTGATCTTTCGGCCTCATCTACAACTCTTTGAGAGCCGCCTCTTATGAGAATGGTTACAGACTTGGGATGTTTGGCTCCCTCAACGA
>DAINRW010000152.1:0-3538 GCA_036741615.1 Nitrososphaera sp. | reverse complement strand
TATTCAAATACAAAGTAGACAGGAATGCTCCACTACCCACAGGAGAACCAGTAGAGAAACTCGGGAAACTAGACTTGCCATTTGAGGTTCGTTCAGAAGGGTTCAGTGAAGAAAAAGAACAGAGTAGAAAGCGGGCTTAAGACTGTCTCTTTTCTTTTTACTCAATTTAGTGGACTTGTCTAAACTTTCGTTTCTAGCAAGTATAGAATGACATTAGACTATTAGATTAGATACCAGTATACACACATTGAGATAGCCGTTCAATAACTGCTCGATTTATCCAGCTTAAACTTGAACTATTGACCCTTCGGATCAGCATATTACCTATCTATAACCACCAATTTACCTGTCTTGTAGCCTGTTATATCAATAGAAACAAACTTGAATGTAAGCTCCTTGAGCTTCTTGTCCAAAATTGCAAGCTTGTCCGTATCAAACATCATTTGCAATTCGTCTCTGCCAACTTCAATCCTCGCAAGGTCGCCATGATCTCTTACGCGGACCTGTCTGACGCCGAAAATTCTCTTGACAATTATCTCTGCATTCTCAATCCTTTGCAATCTTTCATAGGTCACCTTGCTCCCCGTGGGTATCCGTGAGGCAAGACATGCATTTGAGGGCTTGTCATAAACAGAGAGATCAAAACTCCTTGCAATATTACGTATCTCCATCTTGCCAATACGAAGCTCCATCATAGGACTTCGCACCCCGTTTTCACGGAGAGCTCTAATGCCTGGCCTGTAGTCTGTCAAATCATCTATGTTTGTTCCATCGGCAATGAGTGATACACCTGCCCTTTTTGCTTCCCTTACAAGGTGTTGACCAAGCTCTGTCCTGCAATAGTAGCATCGCATAGCATCATTTTTTACAAATGAGTGGTTTTCAAGCTCATCATATTCAATAACTTTATGTTCAATACCTATCTCTCTTGCGACTCGCAGCGCAGTGGCAAGTTCTTCCTGTGACAGCGTCTTGTAATCAGCAGTTATGGCAATGGCTCCATTTCCAAGTCCTTTTTTTGCAGCTAACGCCACTACAGCACTATCAACCCCACCAGAGAATGCCACTATTGCTTTCTTATCGCCCCCGTTCTTTACGAACCAGTCTACCAATTTGTTAAAGGTTTCCATTTCATCCTCCTCCTCCCAGTTTTTTTATAACTTCTGCCTTGACTTGATCCATCGCCCTCCTGACAGGTATTTGGCACTTTGTTGCGATCACCTTGATGTCTTCAAACTCAGGTTTAACATTTGTTATCTGTCCAGATGAATCTTTCACAATCTTGACACGCACATCAAGAACATTGCCGTTAATATTAACCGACATAGTTACTATGTCCCTAGGCAGAACAATTCGCTCTACTTCCTGCACTCTAGCGCCAAGGGTTCCAGATTCGTTGAACAATAACTCAAGCACATTGTTTAGCTGTGTGCTTTCGGATATAATCTTAATGAGATAGGTTGGCCGATTTTTTTTAGTAGTACCTGAAATGACTGTCACATCCTTGGCGATGTCCGATAGTTGCTCTATAACGTTACCTACTAGCTCACCAGATGCGTCATCGATATTTGTTTCCACTACATAGACTATGTCCTTGGTGGTTTCATAGACAGTACCTGATGTACCTATCACTACACGAACTACGTTGGGAAAACCTTCAAACTTTTTTATTCCCGCACCATAGCCGATTTTTTCAGGTGCAATGCTAGGATAGTAGTTGACACTACCCTGCACTAAATTGACAAGCATTGCTGCCCCAGTAGGAGTCGTCAGTTCATCTTCAGCTGGCCCTCCTACCAAAACGAATCGTTTATTCTTGAAAATCTCAAGGATTGCACTTGCAGGATTTGAGATGGTACCATGAGAGAAACTTAACAAGCCGCCACCAATTGCAACTTTGGTGGAATATATTCTGGCATCGAACAACTGAAGATCTTGTAAAGCTGTTGCACATCCAACAAGGTCTGCAAGCGTATCAATACTGGATGCTTCGTGCAGATGTACATTATCAAAATTCTGGCCATGGATAGTAGCCTCAGCAGAAATTAACATTTTGAGGGAATCTAGTGCAAATGTCTTGGCTCTAGACTCAAGCCCCACAGAGTCACAGCATCTTACAAGCGCAGAATACATTTCTGTACCCTTGCGTGTGAACACCTCGTCTTTAGAATTCATTTGTAGTTGAGTGGCAGCAAAGCTGTGTGACACCACTTTGGCAAAATGGGCATTGATTATCATGCTGTCCTTAAGAAAGTTTGAGCAAGCAAAGATTGCTTCTGTGACTTTGGTCTTACTAGCACCAGCATCCACTAAGCTAGACATCAGCATGTCGCCAGCAATTCCTGCCACCTGAGAATCCAGGATTGCAACTCTTGGCATAGCCACGCTAGCTTGTGCTTTTGCTTTATATCACGTTTATGCTTTTATCGTGTTATGCTACCAAAGTCATAGTCAGCTGGAATATCTTCAGAAGGTGTGCCATACACAAGGACGATCTGTTTGAGCGATTCTAGAGGCACTGACCTATAATCACCTTCGAACCTCGCACCATCAACATATGCTGTCGCTGGCATATTAGATATGGAATCAAAGAATCCTGTTGAATTAGTTTGTTGCCATATGTCAAGGAACTGTCCTACTGTGTATTCTCCGGCTCCAGGTGCTTCAACATGTAGTAGGCCATCATCACTATGAGTGTGAAGCCAATATAGGCAAGAGGGGGAAGAGAGTATTCCAATATTTGAAGGGATTTGTTGCTCTACACCATTAACGAATATATCCAAATGTGAATGAATATGATAATTC
Organism: Nitrososphaera sp.; assembly: GCA_036741615.1. Taxonomy (GTDB): domain Archaea; phylum Thermoproteota; class Nitrososphaeria; order Nitrososphaerales; family Nitrososphaeraceae; genus Nitrososphaera. The sequence continues at coordinate 733 of DAINRW010000152.1, read as the reverse complement.
AACTGCTCTGCCCTATCACATTCTATTCCACTTATCGCCATTGCCGTAGGAGGCTGGTAGAAAATAGCTCCTGCAATACCTGCAGCAGCTATTGCGATTATGACGGGTATTATAATCATCATATATTTTCTTTTTCTACGTCTATCTACCGCAAAGTAGCTGTCGTCTCTTCTTTTCTTTGACAATTCGTTATGACTTGATATGCTGATTAATTTAAAGTTGACCCGACTCCAAACATAATTTATATAAGCAATCCTACGGTTGCAAGTTCTGCTATGACAATTACCATAATCGGATCTGGAAAGGTAGGTGCCTCAGCTGCCCTTAATTGCGGGCTGAAGGAGCTTGATAGAGACATACTTCTGCTTGATATAGTGCAGGGCCTCCCTCAGGGGGAAGCGATGGACATCAATCATCAGCTGTCAGAAAGAGGATCTGACGTCTTAGTACGAGGTTCAAACAATTACGAAGATCTGAGCAATTCTGATTACATAGTGCTTGTTGCAGGTGTCGGAAGAAAACCAGGTATGACAAGAATGGATCTCCTCAAGATAAACGCAGGTATCGTCAAGGATGTCGTGTCAAAAATTGCGGTTTATGCAAAAAACGCGACTGTAATAGTAGTTACGAACCCACTTGATCCGATGACTTATTTTACGCTCAAGACTCTTGGAGCAAAAAAGAACAAGGTTATGGGAATGGGTGGCATGCTAGACTTATCAAGGTTCAAGAG
>DAINRW010000151.1:0-3557 GCA_036741615.1 Nitrososphaera sp. | reverse complement strand
CAAGCGTACTGTAGTTCTTAACTGCGTTGATGATATGAGGCATTAAGTTGTCATCGTCCTTCTCAGCTGCCTTTTGCAGCTGTGATAGCGCTTGGTCCACCTTTGACTTGTCGCGATTGCTCTTGAATTCTTTGACTTTTGCTAATTGTTTTTGCTCCAGCAATGGATCTATCCTGTTGATCTTTGGCTCGACGTCGTGCTCATCTTGATATTTATTGACGCCTACTATAATGCGCTTGTTTTCGTCAATTTCTTTCTTCAATTGATATGCGTTATTTCTGATCTCTTCTTGGAAGAAACCCTTCTCCACCGCGACTAGGGCACCGCCCATGCTTTCTATCTTTTCAAGGTACTGATTAACCTCTTCCTCTATCTTGGCTGTAAGGTATTCAATGTAGTATGAGCCACCCATCGGATCCACGGTTTTGCTAACACCCGTCTCAGACGCAATTATCTGTTGAGTCCTGAGTGCGATCTTGACTGATTCTTCAGTTGGGAGCGCAAGCGCTTCATCACGCGAATTTGTGTGCAACGATTGGCATCCACCAAGCACCGCAGCAAGTGCTTCAGTTGTGACTCTGACAATGTTATTGTCGACCTGCTGGGCAGTGAGTGATTCGCCGGAGGTCTGAACGTGGAAGCGGAGGTGCTGCGATTTGGGGTTGTTTGCATGAAACTTCTCTTTCATTATTTTTGCATAAATCCGCCGAGCTGCTCTAAACTTGGCAATTTCCTCACAGAATTCCATAGTGCAGCAGAAAAAGAACGAAAGCCTAGGAGCAAAGTCATCAACCTTCAGTCCTGCTCTGCTTGTACAGGTGTTGATGTATTCAATTGCGTTTGCAAAAGTGAAGGCCAACTCTTGCACAGCGTTACACCCTGCTTCTCTCATGTGATAGCCAGAGATGCTGATCGGATACCATTGTGGAACTTTTTTAGCGCAATATTCAATCATGTCACCTATCAGGCGCATCGAGGGCTTGGGCGGATAGATGTAGGTGTTTCGTGCGATGTATTCTTTCAAAATATCGTTTTGAGTCGTGCCACGCAACTGGTCCGGCGACACTCCCTGCTTCTCGGCTACAGTGATGTAAAGCGACAGAAGCGTAGATGCAGTTGAGTTGATAGTCATAGAAGTGCTGACCTTGTCAAGTGGTATGGTGTCAAAACAGGTCATCATGTCCTTTATCGAAGTGATGGACACACCTGTCCTTCCAATTTCACCTTCTGCCTGGGGGTCATCTGAATCTCTGCCAGTCTGAGTTGGCAGGTCAAATGCCAGTGAAAGACCCGTCTGGCCATGGTCTAGCAAGAACTTGAAACGCTTGTTTGTTTCTTCTGCACTACCAAAGCCGCTGTACTGGCGCATGGTCCATAGTCGCTCACGATACATCTCTGGATATAGGCCCCGGGTATACGGGTATTTGCCAGGGTCTTCTTCAGCAAGGCCATCATAATTTTTCAGGTCATTATTTGTAAATACTCGCTTAACGGGTATGTTTGAATCGGTCTTGAAAGTCTCGCTTGCCATATTTTTGATCACCTAAAGAGGGCAGTAGTCAGTTCTTCTGCCGCAACATAAGGATCGATTTCCTTTCTTGCCAACCTGTCGATGAACTCGGAATATTTTCTGTCCAGAGCAAGCATAGAGGAAACTCTTTTCTCGAGGTTATTTAAAATCATGTCTGTTAACTCATCCTCCAGCATCTTTCTCTCGCGTTCTTTATAATTAATGCTTTTTTCTTTTAGTAACTTATCAATATTCTTGGCTAGTTCCTCCACACCCGTTCCAGTCTTTGCAGATGTCTTAAGGACTGCAGGTTTTCTATTAGTATCGCCAATGAGGTCCAATATTGTTTGATAGAGAGTAGTAGCACCTTCCAGATCTGCCTTATTTACTACGTAAATGTCGCCTATTTCCGTAAGCCCAGCTTTTACGGCTTGCACGTTGTCTCCAGTGTGCGGCGTGAACAGAACCACTGTAAGATCTACGACTTTAGAGATTTCAACCTCAAGCTGTCCTGCACCAACGCTTTCAATAAGCACAATATTATAACCAGCGACATCAAGTATTCTGATTGCATTTCTGAGCGATTTTGAAATACCCCCCATTGCTCCCCTTGATGCCATACTTCGCATGAACACTTTTTCGTTGGCAAGATTGCCTTGCATTCTGACCCTATCTCCCAATATAGCACCACCCGTTATGGGGCTTGTAGGGTCGACTGCAAGGACTGCAACCCTGTAATCAAGTGCTTCGCATTCAGGTATTAACTTGCCAAGAAGCGAGCTTTTACCCGCTCCACCAGGACCTGTAAAACCCACTGTCCTTATTTTGCCTGTCTTGCTAAAAATCTGCTTTATGATTTCTCGAGACTCGGGTTCGTCGTTGTCCACGAGGGATATTGCCCTTGCAATGGCGCGTCGCTCACCTGCAAGCAGACCCTTTACTATAGGAAGCACACCAGGATGTAATAATCTGTATATTTAATATTAGTTCTTAGGATCGGACCAGGTTGAGAGATATTTCTTTCTCCCGCGTAAATTGCTCATCCGGGAAGTGTGATCCATAAGTATACTTCTCACGGTCTCATTATGCAGGCGGGTCTCTACAGTGGTATATGACAGCACATCACTCCCGACGACCCGCTATGTAAAGATGAATGTCACATCATAACCGCTAGCAGAATAGAGACAATAATGAAAAGTCAATATAGTCAGCATTGACAGCTCGATTAATATGAAAATGCTATTGTGTCTGTTGGTTACCAAAAAGGCGAAATTTTTGCTATTCTTTGAGCGAGTCAGATATTATGCTGGCAAGTTTGTGATTACCTTCTCTTTGATATTTCTCGACTTCATTGATCAGTTGTTCCTTAAGCTGTCTGTAAAGGTCTACCTGCTCTCTAACGGCTCTTGTCCTAAGCTCCTCGACTTCCGATGACGCAGTGGATGAAGATTGTGACGAGGACATGCAAGATATATGTCTGCTTTTTGTATTTATGAATTCACTCCCTTTGGATGGTGAAGAAGCACTACACTAATCTCATAGAAGATCTGACTGCAATAATCCTTTTGATAATGACATAATGTTAGATAGGAACATAGTAGGTAACCTGCCATTTCTGCTGAAACACTCATTGACGAAGGAATCTATTGAACCCATGTCACAATATGTAGCGCTGGCATCACGGGATCATTTTCAGAGGTTTGAAATTTATGCACATAGAATATTGTCTCTATAGAAATGGAGTATGCGGCAAAGGCACGAGAATAGTCGCTTCTATTGCTGTTTAGGAGTTAAAATTACGTACCCTCATTTCACTTGTTTGCGGCGGTAAAATTAAAGAAAATATTTTAAGCAGAAGGTCCTTTTCCAAGACGTAGAATGTCGGCGGCTCAGCAACAGCAAAAAAGCCCAATACGAGTTCTTGTTTGCAAGCTCGGACTAGATGGACATGACCGGGGAGCCCTGGTAATATGCAGAGCTTTTCGCGATGCTGGCATGGAGGTCATTTATTCTGGGTTGTTCTGTACACCAGAACAGATTGCCAATA
>DAINRW010000150.1:0-3587 GCA_036741615.1 Nitrososphaera sp. | reverse complement strand
GGCGATAATCATCATGAAATTGGAAGAGAGCGGACGGCAGAAGAATATATTGATTCTCTGGCGCAGGTATTTACTGCATGCAGGGACCTGCTTACGGAGGACGGCAGCCTCTGGATTATAATAGGCGATACACGAAGACAATATGAAAAGTTACGGCTTCCTCATCGTCTTGCAGATAGGCTCGTTCAATCGGGCTATATTTTTCGGGAAGACATTATCTGGTACAAGAAAAATAACGTCAGCAGCAGCATTCGAAATAACTTTTCCCAGGCATATGAATATGTCCTGTTCTTTTCAAAGAATCGGAGATCATACACAAACCTTGATGCAGTAAGGATCCTTGGCAATGAGGCGGCAGAAGGCCGTAACAAGCAGCCGCCTTCGAATATGATTCAGTATGGGCCAAAAGATCCTGACAGAAACGAGATCATGCGAATATCCAAGATCATTCACAATGCATCTTCTCAGACTCCGATTTCTGAACTTCCAACTACATCTCACATAGCCAGAGCCTACGGGTATGATCCGGAAAAGTTTTGTCCTACTTGTTATCGGAAGTTCAAGCGTCATGCAACCCGGCGGAGGATAGGAGACCACAGGCACTATCCAATATTTGCCGTTTGCAACTCTCGAGGCAAAAACCCATCAAATGTTTGGGAGATTGCTACAAGAGCACACTATGGGAATGAACACTTTGCAATATTTCCAGAAGAGCTTGTCAATATCATTATCCGCTTTGCTACTAAGAGTGGCGATTATGTACTCGACCCGTTTGCTGGCAGGGGTACTACAGGCATAGTATCGACATCACTTGGACGCAAGTTTCTAGGCATTGACCTCTATAAGGAAAATGTGGATAGAGCCAAATCCAATATCATCAGAAGCTGCAGTCCACAAGCAAGTTTGGTGCGATTTTCGCCCGCGTGGAAGCTGTGATGCACGCTCTCTTTAGCTCTTTCGCTCTCTCTCGCTGTGAAGTATCATGCAACCTTGACTTGTTAAGTAGCGAAATGACCAGAGTATTACCGTATGGCATTGAATATCATGAAGACAATATATAATCGAATATCGAACGATAATAATTAACCGGCGGGCAAAAAGGTTGGAGTTCAAACCTACCGTCAGAGAGCGGGAAAATTGTGATTGCTGCGTTCATAGCAGCTGCTGCTTGTTTTTTAGCTTGCAGTACCATAATCTAGCACGGTATCTTTTTATCACACTCGCTTTTGCAGGGTTGCTTTCGACTGGTTGGTTTGGGATACCCCTCATCCCGCAATACCTTATCTCTAATGAGGTAGATATACTGGCTGGTATTTTCACGTTAACTAGCTCACTTGGTACCATATGGGGGGTGATGGCGTACCGAGAGTTTACCAAGTCTATGGAGACTGTGATAGAGGCAAGGATGGCCGCTCGCAAATTAGACCCTATGATAGGCGAATATGAGTACAAGTCCTACAATCCAATCACAAAGGAGTACGAATCAGGCTTTGTACCCTCCGGGCCCGTCGATTTCTGGGACAAGGAAACCCAGGTACCTGCTTGGATGGACAAAGGCAAGTATTGGCACATATTCTTAAGCCTAAAGGCTGGAAACAGAGAAGTTAAGCTCAATGTAGTCAAAGACAATGACCTACCGTTTTATACAGGTACAAGAAATGTTGCGGTGACTGCAAGAAAAACCGTAGGTGTAGATAAAAGATCGCGCCGTCATGTGTACACCGTAAAAATTCCACAGTGGCTTGTCATGAACACAGAACGAAAGCGATTTGCAGACACAATTAGCGGGGAGCAATTAGGGGAGCTTGTAGCTGACCTCAACAAAAAGATTGTAGCAGCTTCTGACGAGGTAGCTGAATGGGAGAGGCAGAGGATCAGGTACCCTTGGAAGGGGATGACCTTTGGCATATATCTCAACAAGAGTTTGCCGCTGAGAATAGTTTATCGCCAGGTACTGAGGGTCTTTCCAGGGGCAAAAAGGCGTACAATCGACGAAACAAACGCCAATCTTGCAAACGCTAAAGACGAAGAGATCATACTCTCCCTGCTCGAGCTTGCAACAGAAAAAGGCATACCGGAGAATAGAATCAACATGTTGCGTATCCTACTAAGGTTCCTAAAGAACGCCTACTCTCGGTTGGGACTTGGAGAAGGAGCAAGCGAATACCATAGTTTCCACCATTCCCTCGAAGTATCCTATATGGCGCTCCACATGGTTCCAAAGCACTTTAAAAACATTCAATTCGTATGGAAGGATTATGAGCTTACACTTGTTGCGGGCCTACTGCATGACTACGATCCAGTGCAGCCACTTGTCTCCGGCGGTGGTGGACCTAAAGGCCCAAATGTGAATAGGACGATGCAAGAGCTTTCAAGAAACAGGATTCTTGATGCTTACTTTACAATGGACAGAGACCAATTTGAAGATTATTTCCGAGAATTTAAGACAGCACTATCAGCTCCGACAGAGTTTGCCACGACACACCCCGAATATATCAAGACAGATTGGAGCCCTGTTGAAAGCCTCATGGTCGAATCACTTATCTGGAGGACTGACTTTCCATTCTTCAAACAAAAGCTAGCACAGGAAATGTTTGCCAAAACACTGGACGAATTAGCTGCCAGAGGTGAAAACATCGAAAAGGTAAACTTGCTTGCGGAGATTCTCTGGCTTGCTGACCTTGCAGTGACGTACATGAGTTCAGACCCTGTGAGGGCATGGGACAGGGTTACAAACCTTTACGATGAGCTAAATTTGCCCAAACTCGAAGCTGTGCCAAGGACTGATGCGTTCTTTACAGATTTTTCAGAGAACGAAACTTTTACGCAGATAATCAATATGAAGCACTTTCCATACATATTTCGGCAGCGCTGGAGTCTAATATACCAATTCTTTCATGAAGGCAACCCCTCCACGCAACTTAACAGAACCATAGCGACTGCAAGAAGGATGTATGCCAAAGTCAATGTAGAAATAGGAATGAGGAGAGGTGAGATGCTGCAGGCAATGGCTGTAGAGAACTATTTTGAGTATTTCATAGGCATAGGCAGGGACCAAAATGAAGTATTCAAGGCAAAGACCAGGTTTGCAGAACTTGATCCGCAGAATGCCTCCGCATTCTGGGGAGATACTGAAAAATTGCTCCCCGCAATATCAGACAGATCGATAGATAACTTTTTTATCGTGTTGCCTGAGGACTACGTGCCTATTACTACAATCGAAGGCAAAAGCTCATTTCGAGCAATGCTTGCAATTATTTCAAAGAAACTTGTCCATGGCGGCAAGGTCAGGATTTTGACGGATTTAGAAGAAGACAGTCAATTGTTCACCAGCCTTGTATCGATTGCCGATGAAGCAGGTTTCGGGCCAACTTCAAACATTGGGAAGAGGTATTTTCCGAGTGATTCGCACGATCCTGAGTTCCGACCCAATAGGAGGCCGCAGATTGTCGTACTTGTGTTGAAATAGACGAATGTTTTAAATTGGCGCTCCAAAGGTTCAAGAACAAGATGGGCTCGTAGCTCAGCATGGACAGAGCGAACGCCTCCTAAGCGTTAGGTCGAGGGTTCGAATCCCTCCGGGCCCG
>DAINRW010000149.1:0-3588 GCA_036741615.1 Nitrososphaera sp. | reverse complement strand
TCGAGATGGTGTTGCATCATCGAAGGTGGTTAGAAAATAACAAGAGCACTTGACAACACCCACACTTTGCTCTCCTATGTCCAGGGAAGTCTCAAAAACGTCACGGTAATAAATGGCGGCGACAGGCAGCATGGGTTTATCTTTTCTCTTCTGAATCCACCGGTTCCACTTGGCGGGAACATCGTTTCACTTGACATCTACGTAGATAACCTGCTTATTCAAAGGAACTCAATATTTATCGCAACCTCTGACGAAGTAGTCAATGTTTCCACATTGTCTGACAATAGGCCGATTTCATTCAAACCGTACCAAAGCGCAAGATTCTTAATAATTAAAGATGGTGGCTTGGATGAGAATGTCAAGCACAAGATTTTGATAATGAGCAAACTTGAAGGCTTTGAGGAAATAATAATTCCGTTTACCTTCAGTGATTATATCTCGGGACATCAGGAAGATAGCATCCATATTACTCCAGATTCTCTAGCATACAACGATTCGGGATTTTCAAGCGCAGACACAATGTTTAAGAATTTCACGAGTCCACTTGTGTTATCCGGGAAGAAGGCATACATCGTATGTTCTGCAAACGGGGCGCTTTCTGCTAACTGGACCTGGATGGGAGTTAGGTATGACAACGGAGGGCTGTACGTTCCTCCATCGAGATCATTTGGTAGAATAATAGTTGAGGTATCAATGGACGATGGCGTGCGCAAGCGTCTTCCAAATTTTGCACTGTCTTCCAGACATGAACATGGAATTGTTACAACACACCACGATCTGGGAGGCCTGCATGTGCAAAGAAGGCTATGTGTACCTTTTGAAAATAGAGGATTCATAATGGAGATAAAGATGGGCATGAGGCCTCATACAGACCGTGATCTGAGGCCGGCCAAAAGAAAGATACCACGGAACGTTCGCTTTCACTTTTTAATAGATGGCAACATCACAAGCTACGGACTTGCAGCTATTTCACAGAGTAACGTCTCCAAGTTCAACAAACTCGATAGCTGCCTCCAGATAAGCAGCGCCAGAAACACTAAGAGAGACAAGGTACAGTATTTTGGGATCATAGGGGTCATGCCAAAAGACCTAAAGCCAAGCAAAATCTTGACAGACTCATTCGACAACGATCTCGAGCTCTCTTATGATCTTAAACTTGAAGAAGGTCAGGACATCAACCTTGCACTTGTTGGAGTTGGCAGCTTTTCCAGTATCGAAGAGTGCTTAGGAGAATTTCGTTTCATGAGAGATAACTGCAGTAAGCTTGTACAAGATACTGAAGAAACCTTCAAAAGATATTCCTCATCAACACTTACGTTCAGATCTCCCTCAGCGGAAAAAAGACAAAATCTCCAGATATCAAAACTGTTAAGAGCGTATGAAAAGGCGAAGACATCTTTGCAATATCTAAAAGCAGAATATGATGGCCTTGGACAGGGGATATGCGCTGGGCTTCCACGCTTTCCAAACTACTGGGCAAGGGACACGGGCTGGTCCCTTAGGGGTTATCTTGCAGTCGGTGATTATTACTTTGCCCGGTCTGTTATTGATAATTTCTTCACACATCAGGCGAAGAATACTACAGAGAGTGCAGTGAGAGGCGAGCTTCCTATGATAATAAGTGGCAAGGCTTTCTTGCACAGCACCACTTATGGCTCGGCCGACTCGACCTTTCTGTTTCCTTGGGCTATACGAGAATATGTGATGGCAACTGCAGATGTTGAATACCTGCATCAAAGATGGGAATCGATTAAAGCACTTATTGACTGTGGTCTCCTAAAAGATACAGACGGCGATGGCTTAATAGACCACGGCTTTACGGGCACTGCAGAAAAGCTACCCATCAGGGATTCAACTTGGATGGACCACATAGACAGGCGAAAAAGCGCAAACGACGTTCAGGCTTTGTTTTACGAAAGCTTGAAGATCGGAAGCGAACTTGCAGGCATAGTTGGTGACAACTACAACCAAAAGAGATGGAGCCAAAATGCGGAGCAACTAGCTCTCCAAATCGACCGGGAGTACTGGAATGAAGAGGCCAAATTTTACTTTGACACAATAAGAAAGGATGGATCCAAAGATCCGAGTATCAGACCAAATGCGCTTGTGCTTTTGCTCACAGACGCCGTAAAAGATCCTCGCAAAACAAAATCTGTGATTGACAGAATTGAGCAAAATGATATGACAACAAGTTGGGGAGTACGAACACTTAGCAACTTGGACCCTAAGTATCATCCTGCGCTCTATCATGACGGCGCTGTTTGGCCCCTCGTCAGTGGCTGGGCGGCTTTGGCCGAGACCAAGGCAGGAAGAAGCGAGCAGGCGCTGTACTATGTCAATTGCATGGCGGAGCGTATTTTGGCCGAGAACGGCATGTTTGCAGAAACTTACAAAGGAGACAAACCTGACCCCTTCAATTCATGCATCTTGCAAGCATGGTCTATTAGCATGTATATTTACGCCCTGCGTGAAATGATGCTTGGAATGAGATTTGACTTACTGGGAAATAGGATCTCATTCAAACCGCAAATAGCGGGTTCACTTTTGCAAGAGTATACTCACTTTGTATTTGAGCACAACATTGAGGGCAAAGGAAGGTTCCAAGCTGCAGTTGATCCATACAATGGTAAAGTTCTTGTCACGTTAAAGGATTGGCAGGGAGCAAGGCCAGAATTTCTTGTGGAATCATCATCATATAGCGTCGATGTTGTTAATACTGTTACAGGTGGGTGAATAGTGTTCTTTTAATTTTATTAATTCGATTGGCAGCTAGGATCCTAATATGACAATTATTAACATTCAAGGTCATAATGTTAACCCTGCCCTTGTAGTGATAGATGTTCAAAACGGCTTTGTAAGCAAAGATGGCTCATATGATCAACTTGGAATGGATGTATCCCATTATCAGCGTGTTATCCCACGAATATCTCAACTCATCAGCCTTTGCAGGAGCGTCAATATACCGATATTTTATACCCAGGCGGTGCGAGAAAAATCTGGGATAGATCTTTTAACAAATACCCATAAAATACTCCCAAAGTCAAGAGAAGAGAGGATACGCACCAAGCCGATTTGCGTAATAAACACATGGGATGCAGATATTGTGGATGAAATCAAGCCGTCTCCAATGGATCACATTGTCATCAAGAGGCGAGATTCAGCATTTCAAGATACAGAGATTAGTGTGTGGCTGAAGAGTATAGGAATCGATACTCTGGCTTTCTGTGGAATTGACACCTCAATATGCGTAGAAGCGTCTTTGAGAGATGCATTCAATAACGGATATGATGTAGTGCTCATCTCAGATGCAACAGCCTCAGGTAATGCTAAGCACTTTGAGTCTACATTAGAAGTTGTAAGAGACTACTATGGCTTGGTGATGAATGTAGAGGAGTTTGGGAGGCATTTACCTCAAAGAGCCGAACAGCTAACAGGCAATTATTAGTATATGAAAAATTCTTTATTCTAAGATTGAGGCATAATAGCTCTGCAAACTATGCCCTAAGATGATTCTCCAATATCACACCGACTTCTAACCTCATAGTTCTCCCTACACATGTTTCATTCATTCTTAATCCAAATTCTGAA
>DAINRW010000148.1:0-3595 GCA_036741615.1 Nitrososphaera sp. | reverse complement strand
AGTGTAGGAAACAGGATGTACATTGAGAATGCAGACTAGAAAGAACAACCCCCAAATTCCCGACATAGACGAAGAACGGGACATAGAATTAGAGAACATAATAGGAAACCTTATGATAGCGCAGTATCAAGTTGATAAACTGCGCTCTAGGCTAAGCGAGCGTGTCGGAGGATACGGCTCTGCAGGCAACAAAAAAGCTTCTGCACATATTTTCAAACACAATGAGAAATGGTACAAGGTAACTATTAGGGTTGATGAGATGGCGATAAGCCAGCGCGAACTGACCGACGATATCAAATAATGAGCGACTAGGAATGCACCTATTTTTTTCTTAAAAAGGAAGCACGATCCCAGAATTGTCTCGAGAATAATGGATAAAATTCAGAGGTACTTGCAGCTTTACGCCACCGCGCTCTACAATTACTTCGATCTCGTCTAGTGAATCAGATGCTTCAGTTCCCTCTAGGTTTTTTATAATTACGTGAATTGATTCATGAGAAATGAGAGGCTCCATGAAGGGCTCGGCGATTCTAACAAAGTTATTAATGCCTGCCTTTGCCTCCTGCTCAGACTGAACAATTAACATTGTCTGACCATGGTATGTAAAATATCCCACTATCGATCCGTCAACAGAACAAGCAAACGCAAAATCATTTATCCCCATATCATGACCTTATTAGTTACTTGCATGTCAGGAAGATCAAATTAATCTTTGTCGCCATAGAGAAGTTTTAACTCATCAAAGCTAAGCTTTGATCCTGCTTGCAACTTCTTCTTTGCCTCTTCTTTCACTTTGAAAAGTGCATCATTTTGCTGGACATATCCGTACTCCTTTCTCTGCTTTCTTCTCATCTCAGACATGGAATCGAGCCGTGCATTGATGGCGTCAAATTGTTTTGCTATGCTGTCGTACCTTGTGAGATAGGATTGATGTTCCGACGTTAGTTTTCTTTTAGAATCATACAGGCTATCCAATGCTGCATTTATCTTGGATATTTTGCCCCGAAGCGAATTTCGCTCTTCATTTAGCTGCTTTATGGTATTATTGATGTTAGCAGACTCCTGGGTGAGTTTTGAGAATTGCTCTTTTATGGTTCGTGTAGCCTTATTTGCCTCTAATTTCATCGTGGCATCCTTTATCCGAGATAAAATCTCATCCTTTTCTCGTTCGCTCTTGTAGTCTTTGGCATCGATTCTATCTTGGTTCTTTTGCACTGTAGCCTGCAAATCTTCTTCTTTTTCTGAAGGAAGCCGAGCCTCCATCATAGAAAGAAAGTTCCTTGATTGTGATAATTTTTCGCTCACTGACAAAAGCTCAGAATTACGACTGTCTACCTCAGAGCGAATCTGCTTTAGCCTCTCGGTGTAAGAATCAAGAAGACTTCTCTGCTCCTTGATGCTGTTACCTATCGCGCGGAGTTGGCTCTTGTCGATGTCTATCAGCTTGTCTGATAATTCTTTGAGTTCGCTAGTCAGCTGCCGTTTTTGTGCAACAAGATCATTCCACCCGAGAGACTCCAAATCCTTCTCTGACAATGAACTATGGCTTAAATAAGATAATATAAAAATATAGCCGGTGGGGCAGTTTGCATAAGATTACAATAAGACCTCTAAAATTTACGCGTGATATCTACGAATATGATGTATTTGATGAGCCTCTGTATTACTTGTACCCTCAATTTGAATTTACGATTTGCAAATTTGCTCGATATACTAAAACTGATGGTTACACCGACGAAGCAAGATCGTCGAAGTAAGCTAATATTAAATTCAAAAGTTGGTTCTTTAATAGCCCCCTCCCCCTTCGGTGCACTAGTTATTATATAGTCGACCTGAAAAATAAGAACATAATGACAACTGCGTCAAGAAATGTAGCAGAATTAGAGATAGGGGATATCGAAGGTATTGGGCCAACTACAGCCCGCAAGATGAAGGAAGCAGGAATAAGTTCTGTTATGGAGCTGGCGACAGCAATACCCGAGGAGCTCGCTACAGATTTAGGCGGCTCAAAAGAAACTGCTGCTACTTTCATCCTGGCAGCTCAAAAACTGCTTAGGGAGAGCGGTATACTTGACAATGAATTTACTACTGCAGATGTTGAGCTTGAAAAGAGAAAGTCTCTCTTGCGCTGTAGCACCGGGGCAAAATCGCTAGATGAATTGTTACTTGGAGGTATTGAAACTCAAGCAATTACTGAGTTTTACGGTGAATTTGGAAGTGGTAAATCACAGATATGTCATACCTTATGCGTCACCGCGCAACTGCCAGTAGAACAAGGCGGGCTTGGTGCTGGAGCCATATTGATTGACACTGAAGGCACATTTAGACCGGAAAGAGTAGATCAAATAGCAAGAGCAAGGGGTATAGATCCAAGTGAAATACTGAAGAAGGTAGCAATATGCAAGGCCTATAATAGCAGCCACCTTGAGCTAATAGTCAAGTCGATGGGGAAATACATCGATGATTTTAAGGCTAAAATGATAATAATTGACAGCATAATATCGCTTCACCGCGCTGAGTTTGCTGGTAGAGGGACTCTGGCAGATAGGCAGCAGCGACTCAATAGCATCATGCACAAGCTGGTAAAGATTGCTGAGATTTACAACGTGGCAATCATCGTTACAAACCAAGTTCAGTCTACACCAGACACATTCTTTGGGGATCCGACCAAGCCTGCAGGCGGGAATGTAATTGGCCATGCATCAACATACAGGATATACCTGCGCAAGGCTGGCACTGACAGAATAGCCAAGATAATTGACTCGCCATATCACCCATACTCTGATGTCAGATTTACTGTGAATGAGAAAGGTATAGACGATCTTGAATCAGAAGCACCAAAGAAAAGGACAGCAAGAGAGAAAGACGACGATTAGCTAGAGAAGACAAAATGTTTTCTCAGCTTCTTTTAATCTTTCCAAATTCCCACAATATTTTATCAGCTGCGATAACTTGTCCCTCGCTTTACCACTTTTTATAGCATGCCTTGCTTCTTCCACACCTTCCTTAAGGTTGGAGGAAATTTTGCCTACAACTAGAGCTGCAGCGGCATTGAGAACCACAATATCTATTTTTTCTCTGCTACCCTCCCCATAAATTGTCTGGAGTGTACTAGCGATAGAATCAATTTTTGAGTTGACTGTCAGCTGCTCAGGTTTAGCCACTTCCATCCCTACTGAGTTAGGATGAAGGCGTACCCTTCTTGTTCCTTGATTTTCGCTTGAAATCCAATAGATATCATTTGAGCAAGTATTTGAAAGCTCATCAAAACCATCTTGGGCATAAACTATCATTGCGTCACTAACATATCCTGAGCAAACTTCGGAGAAAATTGGAAGAAGCTGTGGCTCAAAAACTCCGACTAGTTGCCCTGTGAGATTTGTACAAGGGTTGCTTAGCGGACCTATTTTGTTAAATACCGTCCTGATTCCAATGGTTTTCCTTATCTTGGCTACATTTTTCATGGATGGATGGAATAATGGTGCGAAGAGGAATGCTATACCGTTGTTCTCGATACAAGACTGAACTCTTGTTGGTGGAGTATTTAGATCAAGTCCAATATATTCAAGAAAGTCTGCGCTGCCGCAGAGGCTGG
>DAINRW010000147.1:0-3646 GCA_036741615.1 Nitrososphaera sp. | reverse complement strand
CCAATCAGGGTTGGCGCGCCACGTGGGACTCTCCAGAATAAATCCTGCTTTATGAGTTATCGCGATTGAAGCATACATTCTATAGTACCTTTGAAGGGCATCTCTTCCTTTGTTATCTTGCAACAGAGGAAATGCTGCAAAGTGTGGTAATTCCAACCTTTCACGATAAATAAGAGTAGTCTCTATTCCTCCATCTGTAAGAAAGGGGACGCCGCTATTCAACTGAGGCAAATTATTTCGATACTTTGGCATCTGATCCCCCGTTGTGACCCTGGAAGATAAAAGGATTCTATATGATAAATAGAGTTGAAGAACTACACCTCAATCCCTTTTATTTCGTTATCAATGCACTTCTAAAAAGAACTAATAAAGGAGCGGGCCCCTCGGGTCGTGAAGTGATATCACCTCAAAAAGAGGATTCTTTGCTAGTCTTGAATAAAACGGGGAGCTAAGAAGGTTTCTGCAACGTAGAACCAAAGGAATTAGAGAGAAACCTTCAGAATTGAGGCCCAAACAATCACATGGGAGGCTCATGCTATAAAGCTGTCAAATTCTTCAGCATGTATGAATTTGCCACACTGTTTGTTATACATGTGTGTATTAAAGAGAGCGGTACTATCATACAAGGCATGAAAGTCTACCGAATCTCTGCCATTACACTCAAAGTAAAAGAGATGGAAAAATCATGCGCTCTTTATTCAAAGTTCCCCGGATTTAGGCTAATATATGGAGGAAAGCCGGCTGATCGTTTCACAACATTTGAAATAGGCAAAGAAAGCAAGGCAACATATCTTAATTTAGAACTGATGGAAGAAGAAAAGGACAGCTTTGATTTCCAGAAGAAAACCAACTTAGGAAAAAGCAAAGAGAGTGAAGATTTTGGAAGGATAATATTTCATACCGAAAATGTAGATAGACTTTATTCATATATGAAACATGATGAATTTATCTCAAAGTCTATTGTGTTTGAGAACGAACCTACCAATGCTCCATGGGGAGAAAGGTTCTTTCATATTCGCGAGCCCAATGGCTATCAATTATCTTTTGCACAGCCATTATCTTAGGTGGGTCTAATATGAGGCAAGTGGGATTGCATTCCATGGCAAAACTGATTTATTTGCATTGATTCATGCGGAGAAAGATAAACAAAAAAGAGGAAGAGACGGCTTTTCTACAGGTATACATATCCCATGCTAGTAGTACTCATAACCTGGCCAACAGTTCTTTGAAAGATCGGCGGTGGTTGTAACCGCTCTGATAGGTTGGTCGGCTTCTTGGTTGGATTCAATTTCTGCCAGTCCGCCCAAATTTTATCTATAATTGCATGATGCAACCAAAATATAGGGTCGGACGGAGAACTAGCAGTTTGCATTTGACCTCCTACGGAATTGTGCACTGAATTATGAATGCCTTCCAAGCTGGTTCTAAATCCCTCCCAAGTCGTTTCTGCCATTACGTTGTTTACTTGAGTCTGGGAAGGCATTGGACCAATTGGGCTGTTTCGTGTAATCCCCCAGTTAGTCAAGTCTTGTGGGTTGGATAACTCTGCTGGAAGAGGATCATTGGCCCAATCCCAGTATGGAATTGTAACAAGGGGATTGAAAAGTCGCAGTCTGTTTTCAAATTCAATTAGATACTCTCTGTGCCAGGGAAGAAAGTTGCTTCCTCCATGTGCACCCCACATATGGCCTTCGTGCGTCGTCATTGCTTGTACATGGATATCAACAAATTCCTGGTATGTTGGAGGTTCAATGCCGCTTTCCCTCAACGCATTTATCGCACCTCTAAAACGCAGCCATTCTGTCTTTGTCAGTGATGCCTGGTTCTTTCTAACCCTGTATTTCTTGAGCGTATAAACATATTTGTAGATAAAACGGTCCACATTTTTCAGGTCTTTTATCAGCAATGTCTCTGGAAATAATAGAAGCTGATTCTTTGGCGGCAGCCGCTGCAGCTTCTTCCCATGCTTCTCAAGGAATGCATTTGCAGCTGACTTGTCATCCAGCCTCTGAAGCAGAGCTGACAATTCTGGAGTAATTTCCTTCCATTCTCTTACCTCCATTTGTCGCTGTTCATCTGTAGGTATGAACTTTACAACTCTCTTCTGCGGTTTGTCCCCCGTATTTGCCATCATCCACTAAAAAGAGCGCTTTCTATTAACTTTTGTAAATTCCATTTATGAATAATTTTACCAAGGATCAGTTGATAGTGAGGTGTGTCGAGGTTAGAACTCCTATGATTGGCGGGCCGTCGAGATTTGGATAAAAATTCATTTGAATCCAAAGATCAATGATTCAATGAAACAGATCAGCTACAGTAGACAGTTTCGTAAGCATTAAGTAAAATAAGCCTTCTTACTAAAGGCATAACCGAGTTGGTTAAATCCAATCAAAATCAAGATGAGCGCATGCAATCTTTTCTTGTTTATGCGATGGTTATTATCGTTCTAATTGCAATGTCCTTTAATATTGCTGCTGGTGCTGCTCCTGCAGCACCATTTCTACTGCAGCAGGCATGGGCGCAAATTCCGTCTAGTAGTGATGGCACAATAGCGGGAGCTGATGAGGGAAGCAACAATAATAATAATAATAACAATACCAGAAGCCTTACATTCAAAGAGCTCTTTGCAAGAGCCAAGGATTCTGTAGTTCAGGTTACAGTCAGTGGAACGCCTTTGTCCTTTGCTAATAATTCCACATTTGGCATAGGCTCAGGATTTGTCTTCGACCGTCAGGGTCATATTGTAACAAATAATCATGTCATATACGGTGGCAGTAACGTTACTGTCACATTCTCAAATGGAACAATATACACAGCAGAAGTTGTTGGCGCTGACATGTTCTCAGATATTGCAGTGCTAAAAGTAGTCACCAAAGAAGAACAAGAGACCACACAGGGTGTGAACAAAGGATTAATCCCTCTCCCACTTGGAAATTCTTCCATACTTTCAATAGGTGACGAAGTAGCAGCTATTGGAAATCCTTTCGGTCTGACTGGATCCATGACTACAGGCGTTGTCAGTGGTCTAGGAAGACTTCTTCCCATTCAGACCACAAATATTACCACAATACCTGGAGCCGGAGCGTTCTCAATTCCCAATATAATTCAAACAGATGCGGCAATCAATCCAGGTAATTCTGGTGGGCCTCTGTTAAATACGAATGGGGAAGTAGTAGGATTGAACACTGCAGGTCTTTCGTCAGGACCGTTTTCCTCAGGAATAGGATTTTCAATTCCTTCTGATACTCTTCGAATAATTGTCCCTGCCCTGATTGCGAATGGGACATATCTACATCCTTGGATAGGCGTCGCGGGAACTGATATTATACCTGAAATAGCTTTGGCACTTGGCCTAGAAGAAGCAAGAGGGTTTCTGGTTACGGAAATAACGCCGGCCAGTCCTGCAGATATGTCCGGAATACGCGGCGGAGACATGCCTATCACTAACATCACTGGGTTTGAGGAACTACGGCTTGGTGGGGATATAATTATGAGTGTAGACAATCAGAAAGTAAACAAGACAGATGATTTACTCTCCTACATTGAGACAAACAAGCAAGTCGGAGATACAGTGACTATGACTATTCTAAGAGATGGTAGTTTGATGGAGATCGGCCTTGTGCTTGGATCCAGGCCGATAGGCTAA
>DAINRW010000146.1:0-3647 GCA_036741615.1 Nitrososphaera sp. | reverse complement strand
TGGGTTTTGTATTGCTGTTCCTATATAGAGATTGTGCGGCTTATCGAATGCAAAATGACCGCTGATCATAATCATCAACAATCATATATCTCTCCACTATCAATTACATGATACAATTCCACCACATATACCAGGGTCACCATAGAATCACTAAATATATCTGTAGGGATAGGTTTCCCGTAGATGCGGAAGCATATAGCATATACAATAAGTGCTAATGGAAATGAAGTTTCAGTCTGCAGGATCGATGACCAAGATCCTCATATGCGTGATTCAACTTCAAGTCAGACAGAGTGGACGACCATTACTTAGCCCATCAAGAACCTGCTTATATCATCTGCTTGCTCTATTGTCGAGAGATACAGAGAGATATATGTTGTACAGCAATTCAGTCAAAGCCGTCTAGTCCATATACTCTGACTATGGCATCAAGCTCAAGCGTGGTTATAGGTAGTTGTTCACTTGATTGCCAAAAATCAAACTGAGGCGACATCAAATATCCCTTTTGTGATTGCATATGACCCAGACCAAGCATGTGGCCTATTTCGTGAACGGCTGAGTTCCTAAAGGCATATGGTGGAAGGTTTATTTCGGTCTGGCCGTCACCATGTAATACAACTGACGAAAGGTAGATTCGCACATCAAGGTTATCGTTCTTCTCCAAACCATCTCTGAGTGCCACAGATGTGTAGGCACCTGTCTGAGAAGGATAATCTGGAAAATCTCGGTAATTGTCATAAATGTACACTTTGACATCACATAATTCGAGCTCTGCCTCAGATTTGACAAATTTTGCAGTAATATTCCATTCTAGGTGGTTGCCAGTATATTCCTGCAACGCATGTCGCCAGTTCTGCACTGACAGCTTTGTCCAAACATAGTACGCATTTTCAATACCTTCTTCCATGTGTATGCAACTCTCTATGTTATCTTTATCCCAAGTGTACCTTGTCATAGGAACAGAGGTTTCTGTAAAGTCAGTCTGCTCAGAATAATAGTTTGCAGCAACTACCGTAGAAAAAGTAAAATCAATAGAAAGAACAAAAAACAACAATACCGTCAGTGCAAGAAGGGACAGTCCCTTGCACATATTTTCAGATGACTACTTTTTCGTTCTTATCCAGTGTAGCGATATTGAAGGCTTGCTCTATTGTTGAGACAAATATGACACCGTCTCCATGCTCGCCTGTTCTTGCAGACTCAATTACTGCCTGTACCACTCTGTCTACCTGTTCATCTGGAAGCACTATCTCAAACTTTGCTTTGGGCAGTAGATCGTATGCGACAGGCTGACCTCTCCATTGTAAGTGAAGTTCACGCTCCTTGCTCCATCCTGATACTGTAGAAATTGTCATGCCACCAATCTTCATCTGTCTTAACTTTTCTTTCACGACAGGCATTCTCTCAGGCCTAATCATGGCTTCTACTTTCTTCATTTATATAGCATTGAATGACACATGTACCATAAATTGTTATTGTTCTATAGTTATTTTTATCAAAAATACTTTATAAATTGGCAGAATGGAGGTAAGCCGTTTGAAAAATAGGAAATTCGTACTTGATACCAGTATCATCATCGATGGAGAGATAACACGGATGCTTGAAGGTGGTAATATTGAGCAAGAGAGTGAGATCATTATCCCTATAGCAGTTCTAGATGAGTTACAGTCACAGGCATCTACCAGCAAAGAACACGGCTTTGTAGGGCTTGAAGAAATAAAAAAAATTAGAGAGCTCTGTGTTGCAAAAAATATTACACTCAGATTTGCGGGTCAGCGGCCTGACCTTGATGATATCAGGCTTGCGAAGCATGGCAGAATAGACGCAATAATTAAAGATGTTGCGATGCATGAATCTGCTACACTCATCACTGCGGACTATGTACAGGCCCTTGTCGCAGAGGCTCAGGGCATCGAGGCAGTGCATATAAGGGCACCAACCAAGACAACAGACCTAGAGTTTGAGAAATACTTTGACGACACTACAATGAGCGTCCATCTAAAAGAAGGAATATTTCCGAAGGCAAAGAGGGGAAAGCCGGGTAACTTCCAACTTGTCACAATAAGTGAGGAAAAGATCACCTCTCACCAACTGTTAAATATAATCAAAGAAGTTTCTGAAGCAGGCAGGGTTACAGGGAAGGGAGCTGTAGAAATAAGTAGGAGTGGCGCGACCGTCCTTCAGTTTGGCAACTTCAGGATTGCTATAACAAGGCCGCCATTTTCCGACGGACTGGAAGTGACAATAGTTAGACCAATCGTTCGACTAGAACTTGAAGATTACAATGTGAGCAGCAAACTAATGGACAGGCTTACCGGTAACGCTGAGGGGATAGTAATAGCTGGTCCACCCGGCTCTGGTAAGAGCACGCTTGCAAGCAGCGTTGCTCAATTTTATACCAAAAGAGGTAAGATAGTCAAGACCTTTGAATCACCGCGTGACTTACAGGTACCTGATGAAGTGACGCAGTATGGTCCTCTTGAAGGTAGCTTTGAAAAGGCTGTAGACATTTTGCTCTTAGTAAGGCCAGACTATACAATTTTTGATGAAGTAAGAAGAGCGCACGATTTTGAAGTATTTGCAGACATGAGGCTTGCGGGAGTTGGCATGGTGGGCGTAGTGCACGCAAGTAGTCCGCTTGACGCAATCCAGCGATTCATGGGGCGAGTTGAGCTTGGTATGGTTCCTCATATCTTGGACACGATAATCTTTGTGCGGGATGGCACGATAAGGAAAGTCTACGAATTGACCCTTACTGTCAAGGTGCCAAGTGGTATGACAGAGGAAGACCTTGCTAGGCCATTGGTTGAAGTACGGGACTTTGAGTCAGGTGCAATAGAATATGAAATCTACACGTATGGAGATGAAAACGTCGTAGTGCCCGTCTCGAAGCTGGCAAAGGCCACTCAGACAGAAAGTGGTGTTCGAAAGCTGGCTCAGTCTAAAATAATGGACGTTGTGCGTAGGTTTGATCCAAATGCCGAAGTAAATGTTATTTCAGATAACAAGGTGCAGGTAAGAGTTAGCAAAGAAGCCGCTCCTAGGGTAATAGGCAAGGGCGGCTCCACTGTTTCAGAATTGGAGGAAATGCTAGGGGTAAAGATAGACGTGGAAGCCAAGACTCCCACTCTAGGCAAGGAGGTCGAGTTTGATATAAGTGAAACAGGCTCATCAATCAATATTCTTGTTGATGACGAGGTGATCGGTCATACAATCGAAGTGTATGTCGACGATGAATACCTTATGAGCAGTCAGGTGGGCAAGAAGGCTAGAGTAAAGATAGATAAGCGCAGCGAATCCGGAAGGAAGATCTTAAATGCAATAATTGCAGGACAAGAAGAGGTCAAGTTATTCATTAGTAAACATTAGGCAATACCTTTGAGCCCCTGGGCCCTGACAAGTCGGATGAATTCTTCAAGTTTTTTGAGGGTCTCCGGATGCAAATGATGTTCTATGCCTTCCGCATCTCGGTTTGCAGTGTCCTCATCCACTCCGATCATCTTGAGAAAGTCGGCAAGAATCCCATGTCTATCATGCATGTTCTTTGCAACAGCCACGCCTGATTCTGTAAGGCTTATACCTCGATATCGCTCATAGTTCACATGGCCGCTCTCATTCAACCTTTGAAGCATTTTGGTCACGCTGGG
>DAINRW010000145.1:0-3657 GCA_036741615.1 Nitrososphaera sp. | reverse complement strand
TAAATGCGGCCCTTAAGGCCGTACCAAAGGTATATGCTGGAGCATCTATTCTACCAAGCAATTGCGGTGTAGGTATAAGGATACTTGGAAATAATGCAAGCGAGCTGAGAAATGTGATTTATGAAATTATACGAGTTGTCAGAAAGATCGTATTGGATGCTCCTTTCAGCGGGATTAGGAAAGGATAGTGATATTATAATCGAAGTCGAGTAGCTATATCTTCTCTTATTATTTCCTGCCAGTTATCCAAAACTCTGTGATTTTCACTCTGTGTTTTTTTTCTTCTTGATGTTCACTTGCATGCCATCGAGTATCAAAAACACAATTGCAATCTTCGCACCAAGCTGTAACACTTTTCCGATGTTTGTCAAAGGCGTTCATATCTTAAGAACTGCATTTACTAATCAAACTAGCCGTAATAAAGATTATCGATGATATTAATTGTATATCAGCTGACAACAATTACAGCATGGATGGCTTGATCGGTAAAAGAAGATTCCTTTAGAAAATCTACAAATTTTAAATAGCAATCAGGACCCTCGAACGTCTTGCTTGTAAGCACACCCTGAAACATTGAAGCATTTACTGTGATTGAATCTGATCTCAGCCGCAACTGAATATTTGGCTCCACCATTGGGAATCCTACTTTTGGTATTGAGATCTATTAATTACTATTTAGAAATATCCCCTGTTACGGTTTTCTCGACGGCTAGATTAGTAAGTTCGCTGCAGGTTTTGCATCACATTTGTCAGTTTGGACTTGAATTGATCAAAGAATATGAATAAGCATAATCATGTTAGGGCTCTGCTTTATCTACCCTTCGTATACTATCGAGTCTTTTTTTACCTACCCGACTGTCTTGATCTGCTTTTCAAACATTCTTTTCTCCTATGGACACAGATAAATACCCATGGAAAGTGTTAATGTGCTTTAGGACTCAATTGTGTATACACCACTAATACGTTCGAAGTCTAAGCTTTTTGCAAGTGAAACGTATGCTATTCTCATAATCTTTGCTCTGTGCATCGCACTAAGAGCAGCACCAGAACTGGTAGCTTATCCCTATCCAATAGGGTATGATGTCGTAAACTACTACATCCCAAATGTGACAAACTTTGAAGATAAGTGGGATACCATCTCTATGCAATATCCATTATACGTGACCTTTCTTTATCTTCTAACCCTCATTAGCGGGTTGGGTGCCCACTCTGTAGTTGTAGCGGTAATCATCGTTATGACTGGAATTTTTGGCATCTCGCTATTTTATCTTGGAAGGACTCTACTAAAACTTGGAGTAAGCCAGAGCGCCTTTATAGCTATTTTTGCAGTTTTTCAGCTTGCGGTCCTAAGAAGCACATGGGACTTACATAGAGATATCTTTGCGCTTACGACAATGATGTTTGTCTTTTCATTGCTTAGTAGAAAAGACGCAGGATGGAAGTCTCTTGTATTAATTTTGGCATTGACCACCTTGACTGTGGCTACAGATAGGATGGTCGGTGCGCTCTTCAGTATATCTGTAGTAATCTATGCATTTGTGACGAGACGCAAGGATGTAGCTCTGACGGGTATTCTTGCTATAGGCATGTTTTGTGCTTTTGCAATATCTACTCAAAGCATTCCTGACATCCAAACAATCACTACAATGGATGGAATTCCTCAGAATGGTAATAGTAACGAGGTAAAGGAATTTTACAACCCCTCTAATCTAACTCTCTTTTTTATTGTGGTAAATGGTTTGCTTATTGCGCCGGGTGTGATCGGCTTTTTGAATATGAAAAATAGTATGCTAAAAATCCCTCTACTCGTCTGTCTTATAGGGTCATTTTCATGGCTTGCCTTCCCCGAAAATCCGTACCTTCTTGCAGACAGATGGATAATTTTGGCAGGCATTTTCTTGTCGTTCTTTGCTGGCTATGGTATCCTCCATCTGATCAGAAGGCTCAAAGAAGCGTTTACAATAGCAGGTTTCATTCTTAGTGCCTTTGCTGTTCTAGGATTGGCCTATGCAGTTATTCCGCATGATAGCGCATCTGTAGTTTATGGAATTGTTGGGGTACATGCTAGGGATCTCCCTCCTGTCACAATGCAGTTCAATTCGATTGATATTGAGGATAACGACAATTTGCTGTCTACTATAGCATGGATAAACAAAAACACTGAGCAAGATGCTCTTATTGTAGGAGAGAATCACTGGCGAGGGTTTATGGAAATATATCTAGAGGATGAGAGGATATATCATTTCTCCGAAAATTCTCAAGCCTTTGCTGAGGCTTTGAGCAAAGCTGGCCATCGAGTATATTTGGTAGAATTCAACAGTAAGTCTCCTAGCCTGTTTGTTGTTAAACATATTCCTAGTAGATAAAAGGTGTTAAGAACACTATTTACAGGATGAAAATTTTGCTATTATTAGGTAGGTTATAGCATCTTTGATTAATAGTAGATACTAGAAATTGTGCTGTTTTCCCACTCTACTGAATAATCTAATGTGACACCTAGATAAGATTCGCATCTTATCTACCCATGAATCTATGAACGACCCATAATTGGCAGTACCTTAAAAAAGGGCAAGATATACCCAGAGTTCCAATGTTGGAAGGCACCAGGCCACTGTTCCGGGCTGGCTCTATTGAATTTCAGACTAGACACCTGTTGGTGATCGCTGTTTTGGCTCTAGCGTTTAGTTCTGCTCTTATTATGAGATTTTACCCCATAAAGTACGGCTACTATCTCAACGAATTTGATCCGTATTTTGACTATAGGGCGACTAAGTTCATCGTCGATAACGGCCTGAATGCGTACTGGCAATGGCATGACACGATGTCATGGTATCCCGAAGGAAGAGACGTTCCTGGAACCTCACAAGCAGTGCTCCACATAACGGCGGCATACTTGTATCAAGTAGTTGGAAGAGGCATGTCCCTCATGGATTTTACGATCGCATTTCCTGCAATTATGGGCGCGCTGACATCCATTGCGGTATTTGCTCTTGTCAGGGTGCTTGGGGGAACGACTGCTGGGATGTTCTCTGCGCTATTTTGGGCATTTAGCCCCGCCATTATCCAGAGAGGGAACCTTGGATGGTTCAAATCAGAGCCATTAGGTCTGTTCTTTGGAATAGCGGCTATCTACCTCTTCATATCTGCAATTAAGCATAAGGAGGCCAAGTATGCAATAGCAAAGGCAATAGCAGGAGGGTTGATACTCGGTCTTGCCAACGGCTCCTGGGGAGGAATCCAATACTTTAGCATCCCTATATCGCTATTCTTTATTGCACTTCCATTCTTTAGGCGGGACTTAACCATACCGATGTATGTTGCAATTGCATTTACCGCACTCACCCTGATAACGGCTGCAGCATTTCCTCGACCTGGAATATCATTTGTACTAGGCCTGCCTGGCTTAGCAATGATAGCGGGCACTGCCTTTTTGGTAATAGCCTCTTTCGTCAAGAAGTTCAGCAGACCCATGGTTCAAACAAGAAATGTGGCCTTTTTGCTTATTGCATTTGTTGCAGTGGGCATCGCATTTGTTGCTGCTGGGCCCTATGTGTCTCCTAGCTTTAGATACCTCAACGCAATCAACCCTTTCATAGGGTCCGTAGATCCACTTGTGGAATCAGTTGCAGAGCACTTTACGCCTACCGTTGCTGACTA
>DAINRW010000144.1:0-3658 GCA_036741615.1 Nitrososphaera sp. | reverse complement strand
AGAAGTGTTGCTTCAGCCCTTGCTTCTTCGCTCTGTGGCACATGTAGATTCATTTCATCTCCATCAAAGTCAGCGTTGTAGGGAGGACAGACAGCAGGATGCAGTCTGAATGTGCGATATGGCAACACCTTGACGCTGTGGGCCATAATCGACATTCGGTGTAGTGAAGGTTGCCTATTGAAAATGACAATATCACCGTCTGCAAGATGGCGCTCTACAATGTAGCCAAGGGCAAGTGAATCAGATATAGCCTTTCTATCGGTAACATAATCAAGTCTAATCTTGACTCCATCAGGTCTAATGATATAGTTCGCTCCGGGGTATGTATTAGGGCCATTCATCACTAACTCTTTGAGCCGATCTAGGTTCCATTGCGAAACTGTTTCTGGTATAGTGAGCTTCTTTGCAACATCCACAGGCACTCCTACATCAGATATTGCAAGGTTAGGGTCTGGTGAAATCACAGTTCTGCTGGAAAAGTCGACACGCTTGCCAGAAAGTGAGCCTCTAAATCGCCCTTCCTTGCCCTTCAATCTCTGTGTAAGGGTCTTAAGTGGCCTGCCAGATCGATGGTGAGCCTGCGGAATACCAGAAACTTCGTTGTCAAAGTACGTCGTAACATGATACTGGAGTAAGTCGACTAAGTCCTGCACGATAAGTGGAGGCGTTCCTGCTTCTTTGCTTTCCTTGAGGCGCTGGTTTACTCTGATGATATCGACAAGCTTGTGAGTCAGGTCATCTTCTGACCTAATGCCAGTCTCTAGAATAATAGATGGTCTAACAGTCACCGGAGGAACTGGCAGCACTTGCAGCACAAACCACTCGGGCCTTGCAGTCTTTGGATCATACCCAAGTAAGGTCAGATCGTCATTAGGAATATGGCTGAGCCTTTCGCGTATAGTGATTGGAAGCAGTCGGTTTTCACCAGCATCAGTTTTTTCAACAAATATCGTGGGTTTCGTAAATATCAAGTCATACTGTTCTTTACCGCAATGAGGACAGGCCTTGACCTTCTTAGCTCGCTCAATAATATCATCTTTAATGTTTTCAAGCGTAATTACTGCATACGCTGCCTTTGTGTCCCGGATCGATTTATAGTGGGCAAGCTCTTCTACATCAAGCTTGATCCTGTTACATGATCGGCAGGTTATCAAGAGCAGCTTGTGAATATCATCTACGAAAGCAATGTGAAGTACCGGCTCGGCTAGCTCAATGTGCCCAAAATGCCCCGGGCATTTCGCAGAAGTGTTGCCACAAGTGGCACATTTTTGGCCTGGCTCTAACGTGCCCAACCTGTTATCCATCAAGCCACCTTGTACTGGCATTCCATCTTCGTCATATGTTTCAGGTGCAGTGATCTCAGCTACTGAGAACTTGCGCACTTCAGTTGGTGACCATACACTAAACTTAATTCCACCTAGAGTTTTTGCAGATTCTTCCATCATTTATCTTACACCTTCTCCTTTACAAGTAGCCTCGGTGCAACATTGAGGCTCATCATTTCCTGCAGCAATAGCTTGAATGCATAGGCAATTACAACGGATGATATCTTGGCTTTATCCCCACACACGCGACAGATGTACCGACGCTGTTTGACATCATAGTACGCCAGTAAGCCACAACGTTCACAAACGTTTACTTCAGCCTTATCGGATTCTTCCAGTAGCCTGTCCTTTAGCATCATGGATGCGCCATATGCAATAAGACAGTCCCGCTCCATTTCTCCAAATCTCAATCCACCTCCACGTGCCCTACCCTCAGTTGGCTGTTTTGTCAACATCTGAACCTGACCTCTGGCTCGACTGTGGATCTTGTCGGCAACCATGTGATGTAATTTTTGGTAATAAACAACTCCAATGTAGACATCTGCGGGAAATCTTCGTCCAGTTCTGCCGTCATACATCACCTCCTTGCCAGTATACTTGAAGCCATATTGTTCCATTGCACCCTTGATATCGTCCAGCTTTTCTCCAAGAAAGGCAGAGCCGTCGGCTATTTTGCCTCGAAGCGAAGCAGCTTTGCCTCCAAGGGATTCCATGAATTGGCCGACAGTCATCCTCGATGGAAATGCATGAGGGTTAATCATGATGTCTGGCACAATGCCATCTTCAGTATAGGGTAGATCTTCTTGGTTGACTAGCATGCCGACAACTCCTTTCTGGCCATGCCGTGAGGCGAATTTATCACCAATCTCAGGGATGCGCATGTCACGAACTCTAATTTTGTACATCTTACCGCCTTCAACCGACTGAGTCACAATGACTGTGTCGACTACGCCATTTTCTGATGGCCTGACGCCAACTGAAGTGTCTCGCCTGTACGGACCCTTCACCTCAAACTCTTTGTATTCTTCCATGAACCTCGGTGGCGACGTTCTACCGATTAAAATATCACCACCATTCACCACTGCCTCATGCATTATTGCGCCATCCTGCTCAAGCAGACGATAGGCCTTCTCGCCCCTGTAACCCCTAATATTAGCATCGGGCGGAGGTACCTCAAAATTATCTTTCATACCTCCAGGATACTGCTTTGCTTCTGCCTCATAAATTCTATAAAAGAATGTTCTTCCAAGACCTCTATCTACGGATGCTTTGTTAAACACTACAGCGTCTTCTATATTGTAGCCTTCAAATGGAAGCACAGCTACAACACAATTTTGTCCTGTTGGGCGGTCTTCAAGACCAAGTAGGTTAATCGCCTTTGTGCTCACTACTGGTGTTTGAGGATAGAGCATAAAGTGCTGTCGGACATACGTGCTTGCATTCATCAATGGTGTAGAAAAGCCGAGGCTCTGCTTTGCCATCGCGCTTTCGTAAGTGTTCCTAGGAGACTGGTTATGCTCAGGATATGGAATGATAGAAGCTCCTACACCCAAGATGGCAGATGGAAATATCTCTAGATGAGTATGTGGGGGCTCTATTTTCTTTGGATCAATCGCAACGTAGCAGTTCTCCTCCTCGTTTGCGTCTACCAGCTCAATCATACCCATATAGACTAGGTCATTCCAAGAAAGGAATTTTTTTGATATCTTTTCAATTACCTCGTACGTTGCAAGGGGCCTACCGTCTCTAATTATGACAAGCGGCCTCAGAACCCTGCCAGCGTTACAGCTAATATAGAGGCGCTTGGTAGCTTTGGCGTTTTGGGAACTATAAAGGTATATGCCGACATGAGGATGAATCTTGCCAGATCTTCTCATAGATCTAAGTGTGTCGGCGAGGTTTTCTCCCTTCTCAATATAGCCGATAAGCCTGCCATCAACGAATACCCTTGTGCCTGACATTCTCAGAGCTTGGTCGACATCATCTACGCTCTGTATTCCCAGCTCATACAGCTTTTCTGTAATTTCGGCGTTCTGAATGTTGACCGAAATTATAGCTGACAGGGCAAGATTCTTCACAAGCCCGCAATTGGAGCCCTCGGGAGTCTCTGCAGGACATATTCGGCCGAAGTGCGTTGCGTGCAGGTCCCTTGCTTCAAAATTAGGCTGACTTCTACTAAGAGGAGATTGAATTCTTCGCAAATGGGAAATAGTTGACATATAGTTTGTCCTATCAAGCAGCTGCGTGACACCTACCCTGCCCCTACCCCAATTACCTGTTGCAATGGCGTTATTCAACTTGTCTGACACAATACCAGGCCGGACAGCTGCAGC
>DAINRW010000143.1:2013-3679 GCA_036741615.1 Nitrososphaera sp. | reverse complement strand
TTTGTAGCATTTTCAAAGATAAAGCGCAGGATGTCTCTATATGCCAGCGCGGCCTACAGTTACTACAAGACGTATACTACCTCGAAGCGCAACTTAGAGTTTGCACTTGACGGCTACCTTAGGGCAGTAGAGGATATTATTGCGGAGGATGGTGAAATCTTTGCTCCAAGGCAGGATGGTCTTTTACAGATATCAGATAAGCATATATTTTTAGAAAAAGGACAAATCCACCTAAAGCTTACTAAAAGACTTCGAGAGCTCAGCTCCTATGTTGTGCATACTTATGCTGGAAGAAAAATCATGCATTTTGCTATCAATGAAGCTGAATCCAAAATCCGGCGTCGCGTAAGACTGATGATGAAACTTCCTGATTTTATGTTATGCCCAAGGAAGGCGTATTGGAGGCTACCAGAAGGTATACTAATCATTGATGGCAGAAATTGGCTTCAAGATCTGTCCCAGCATCTTGGCAGTTACTCAGTTACAAAAAAGAGGCGGCTTGGAAATAAAACCAGCAGAACTACTATGTATGTGCTAAAAGATAGCTCGGATGAATACAAAATTGCAGTCAAAGAGGTCGCAAAATCAAAGGCACTAAAATGGACAATGGTGGGTCTATGGAACGAACCCGTAAAGAGATTCAGAATGGATCCTCTCTTGAGGATTGGCTCGGAATACAAGGCAATTCGGTATATGCGGAGTATTGGGCTCAGAACGCCCATAATCGAGGCGGTAGTTCTCGATAGGAAACTGCTAGTAACACGTTTTGTAGATGGGATAACGTTAGCAGACGCAATAAGAGATTACATGAGAGGCAAAGGTGATGCCAGTCTGATCCGCAGAGCTGGAGCAGAAATTGCAAAAATACACACCGCTGGCGCAACTCTTGGCAATATTAAACCTAAGCACATCATTGTCAACGAAAATGATCTTTATTTTACCAATGTCGAGCAGTTTATGTTGAATGCTGGCGATCCAGCATGGGATGTGGCGCAGTTTATTAGCTGGGGTCTAAAGAATAGTCGCGATAGCAAAATTGCAGCTACAATAACAAGAGACTTTGTTGAAGGATATATGAGCGTTGGAGACTCTTCCAATATTTTGAGCATATCTAAGGGCAAGCGATATATAGAATCATTTTATCCTGTGTTGGCACCTTCTATTGCTCATACGATCAAAAATGAAATAAATGCTATTGCGGGCTAACTTCCGCTTACTTCTTTACCTTCTTGGCATTATCCGCGTGAGTAAATTCAGTAAAACCACACTTGCCGCAGGTAAACCTGTTTTTGTGCTCTGCCATGAAGGTTCCCTTGCCGCAGCGAGGACAATCGCGTCTAGTCCTTGTTACCTTGTCCCCTTGAATGTTGTAGAATTTATAAACGGTAACCTCTCCCTTGCCCTGAGCCTTCTTGTCAGCCATTATCTCTTCGCACCGCCAGAACCACCAGACTTCGAAGTAGCAGCTTCCTGCTTGGCTTTAAGCTTGGCTGCCTTTTCTTCATCAAGTACCTTCTTCCTCTCCTCTCTTGATAGCGTCCTCAACAGTCTGTAGCGTGGTAATTGCTTGGCTGCCTCATTTTCGTCGTCATAGACATACAATATACCATGAACATCTGTCATCCCTGTTTGGCATCTTAGATTTATCGGAACAACCTGCTTTTTG
>DAINRW010000143.1:0-1913 GCA_036741615.1 Nitrososphaera sp. | reverse complement strand
GAGATAAACTAAATGAAGCCATTCTTTCAGGAATTCTGTGATGATGTAGTTACCCTTGACCCCTTGATAAGGTTTGCTGGCGTCGCGGATGGAGACGGCCACCTTGTCGCAGTAGCAGAACGGGAGGGTCTCAAACCCCTGCTCACTCCTGAGGAGCGTGCGCAATATGCGATCACTGCTGCCACGCGTCAATATACTCGTCTGAGGTGGGAATACATGCTAGGCAAGATCAATTATGCCATGTCAAACTATGCAAAGCTAGTCAGAGCTACGATTCCCATTGCTGACGAGAATAGTCGACTCTATTATGTGCTCTTGCTATCATTTGACGTCGATGCGGGTGGGAGCGTGCACGAGATAATTATGCAAAAGATAATACCACTTGTTCGCAAGAACACGGACAAGTTCCTTGGGGACGCCTAGCCTGTCTTAAATGGGGCTTTTGGAAATAGGATCTTGATCGGCTCTCTAAACGCAGGATGTACCATCACAAGCTCTCCCTTATTGAGTCTGACTATGCTAGCCTTTGTGCTTTTATCTATCATTAGATAAGGTGGCGTCGACAGTTCCGACATGCCCAGTTTGGCAATCATGTGCATGCCTGTGTTTTCGTGTAGTGTTGAGTCGACAGTACTTTTGAACTGCTGAGCTGAGAACAGGATTGTGCCACGCGACCTACCAGCGACTACCGTCCTCATAACCTGCTCGGCTACAGCAGACATGTTGCCTGGAGATCGAGGGATGAACCTGTTGATCTCATCGATAAAAGTCAGAATATACCTAGGTCTTCTGTTGTTCTGCCTTGAAAAAGAGTATATCTCGTCAATGCTCTTCATTACATCTCCTACTACGAACCCCTGTTCTTGCAGAGAGGGGATCATGGATATGTCGATGACAAAAACGTCGTTGCGTCTGATTTTTTTTATTTCTTTTCCTAGGTATCTGCTTGTTACTTTCTTGTCAATAAACATAGGCGACTTGCGGAACCTTTGGACCTGACCTAGAAAGCGAAGGAGCGTAGATTTGTGTGCCACTACCTCCTGAGGAAAGCCTGTGAATTCGAGCAGATCGCTCCACGTATTTACTTGCTTGTTGCCATTAAACAAAGGCCATGCCTCATAGATGTAGTTCAGTATTGATGAAATGTTGGAGTTTTGATCTTCGCTTCCAAACAGCAGATCTAATCTGTCATACACATCCTCCAGTCCAAACGAGTATGTATTGGAGTTACTAGGGACAACGGCAGAATTCGCTTTTCCATCTCTTCCTCTAGGCAAAAAGTAAGTGACATTTTCAAACGGCTTAATATCTAGATCAAGTAGGTCAAATAGTTGCTTTGTCTTTTTGTTCGGCTTCTTGACCTGGTCGATATGAAGAAGTTCTCCTTCCTTTGTGTTAAAAATTATTATGGCTATATCCTCACGCATCTCTTTTACGAGCCTCTGATGAGCCGACTGAAGAAGAAAATAAAGATATGTTGTTTTTAAGTTGCCTGAAATTCCAGCTGCATTTACATGTGCCGTATCAGGTCCAAGTAGGTATGAAATATCAAGTGAGATTGGTACTTGTAAGCCGTTTGTCATTTCTATTATTCCTGCAGGTATGGGGTTTAGCATCTCTGGTATTCCAAGCGCGAATATGACCTCCTTTTGATCGGCAAACCTGACAGATTTGGCTGCTCCAACAGGCATCCCTACGGAGGTGGCCTTACCTGAGTCGTTTTCTATACCTGTGTTTGCCATTACCGCAACTCTGGCTACAGTTCCGACTTCTTCAGTTGCTCTTAGCTCTTTTACCATACCGATAGTTCTTGTATTTAAAAGGTGTCTGACAGTGACAAAGTCAAAAGGGCTTATAATGATGCCAGGATGAATCGAAAACCAAAAACTGTCCATGGTGTTAGGAAACCTATC
>DAINRW010000142.1:0-3706 GCA_036741615.1 Nitrososphaera sp. | reverse complement strand
TTATGAGAAACAAAAAGAAAAAAGATTGGTTTACTTATTTGATCCTGCAGCACCCTGCTCGTATTGGTCGCCTGTTTCAGCCGCACCGGCTGTTCCTTTTGCCATTCCTTTGCTTCTTGCTATCTCAGCGGCCTCTTCGGGGTTTGTCCCTGTCTGGCCCGGCTCAGTGATATTTTCTGTCATCTCACGTTTGACAGCAGTTGGTTCGTGCTCCTTTATCTTTGCCGGTGTCATGGGTTCTTTTTCGCGATATTCTTTTAATGGATCATCTTTTCGCTTGGTTTCTGTTCCTGGAGCGCCTTCCTCGTACTCCCTATCTTGATCAGACATGCTTGTGGTGGCATCAATAACTATTTACTGATTATGAAACAATGCAAAGGTATATTTTTCATGGCCGGAATATCACTTCTGCATTGCCCCTTGAGAGCCTAGGCGAGTATATTGAAGCATTAGAACAGACCGGCCAGCTTAGGCGAGTCAAAACAAAAGTCAGCCCAAACTTGGAAATTGCAGAAATCATGCGCCGGCTGATGTATCATGGAGATCAGCCAGCTGTGCTCTTTGAAAATGTTGAAGGCTCAACTATGCAGGTGCTTGGCAACGCCTTTGGTAGTATCAAAAGGCTAGAGATCGCCCTTGAAACCAATGATTTTTCTGAAATAGGTAGGCGTATTACAGAGCTTACCAAAATGAAGTTGCCCTCGGGCATGCTCAACAAGTTGAAGATGCTGCCTAAGCTTTCAGAGATAAGTGAGTATGGCCCTAAATATGTAGATCACGGTCCAGTTACTGAAGTTGTTGAAACAGACAGCAACAAGATATCGCTCAACTCTTTGCCTATACTCAAGTCCTTTCCAGGCGACGCCGGACGTTTTATCACTTTTGGAATGACTGTAACTAAACATCCTGAGACCGATGTCCGCAACTTAGGAGTCTATCGTATTCAAATAATCGATGACAAACATGCAATAATGCATTGGCAGACGCATAAACGCGGCGCTGAGCATTATAAAATGATCAAAGAGCAAAACAAGAAGAAGATTGAAGTAGCTATAGTTATCGGTGCTGATCCAGCTACTGTCTTTAGTGCCGTTGCACCCGTACCTGAAGGAATGGACAAATATCTTTTTTCTGGAATCATCCGAAAGAAAGGTGTCAAGCTGGTAAAATGTAAGACAACAGATAATGAGCTTGAAGTACCAGCAAACGCCGAGATTGTACTAGAAGGGTATATTGATCCAAACGACATCAAGATGGAGGGACCATTTGGTGACCATACAGGATACTATACACCAGCAGAGCCATTTCCAACCTTCACACTAACAGGGATAATGAGGCGTAATCGTCCAGTTTACCTCACCACAGTGGTAGGAAAGCCAATACTGGAAGACGCGTACCTTGGGAAGGTGATCGAGCGTTCCTTTCTACCTCTAATTCAGATGTTTCATCCTGAAGTCATAGATTTTTCTATGCCTCCTGCTGGTTGGTTTCAAGGGCTTGCTATAATTTCAATTAGGAAACATTATCCCGGCCAAGCTAAGAAAGTCATGATGGGGCTTTGGGGTATGGGGCAGTTATCACTAACTAAAATGTTCATAGTCGTCGATAGCGATATCAACGTACATGACATAAACGACGTGATATGGGCATTGACCACCCGAGCTGATCCTGCTCGAGATACTGTCATTATCAATAATAGCCCAACCGATACGCTTGATCCTGCCTCACCCCTTGTCAATCTTGGTTCAAAATTGGGAATTGACGCTACCACAAAATGGAGAGATGAAGGATATATGCGCGAAATTCAGCAGCTTGCCGTAGTTGATGAGGAAACTAGAGCTGTTGTAGATAACAAGTGGGACAAGTATTTTAATGGTACTTTATGAGCTTGTAGAAGTTATCTCGTTCTGCAGCTCTAAATCCAGCTCGCTTGATAGCAGCAATTATCCTGTCAGATGTCAATTCCGTCGACCTTGAACCAGTTGCACTCACTACTTCTTCGCCGATAAGTGTGCCTCCAAAATCATCGGCGCCGTAATTGAGTGCAAGCTGTGCCATTCCTATACCATTTGTAAGCCATGACGACTGCAAGTGATCAATAAGACCATAATACATAATCCTGGCAACTGCGATCATTTTTAGGAGCGATAGTCCACCTGAAGAATACCTTATTTTGCCTTCAGACTGCATCTGCGTCTTATTTGGCTCAAAGCTCCATGGGATAAAGACCATAAAGCCGCCTGTTTTTTCTTGCAACTGCGCAATTTTAATGATGTGTCGTGCGCGATCCTCATCTGTTTCAACCGTTCCATACATCATCGTCGCTACAGACTTCAAACCTAATTGGTGGGCCTCTTCCATTATTCTCAGCCAATCGTGGCTCTTTATCTTGAACGGACTTATCTGCTCCTTGACGCTGTCTTCCAGGATCTCGGCACCGCCGCCGGCAAAGGTATCCATGCCTGCATCTTTTAACCGCGAAAGAACCTCTTTGGTGCTGCTCCGCTCGACCTTGGCAATCATATCGACCTCGGATGGCGATAAGCCGTTTATTCCTACTTCAGGATATTTCCGCTTTATTGCTCTGAATGCATCTTCGTAGTATTCCAACTTAAGATTTGGGTTGTGGCCCCCTTGTATTAGCACCTGCCTAATGCCAAACATCTCTCTTGACATAGCAACGCGCTTGATAATTTCTTCGATTGGGACAGTATATGACTCTTCATGCCCTGGAGGGCGATAAAATGCACAGAATTTACAATAAGTTATGCAGACATTGGTATAATTAAGGATGATGTTGTTAATGAATGTGATTGTGTCACCAGATACAGTGCGCCTCAGGATGTTCGCTACATAGCCCATAGAATTAACATCGTCAGACTTGATCAATCTGATGCAGTCTTTGAGCCCAAGTCGATGGCCCGCAAGTGCGCTGTCAAGAATATCGCTAATATCGGATTTACTCAGAAAATCTGAAACCAGTTTGTTATTCTTGAATTGCAAACGATAACGTGTTTTTTGGACCCTTAATGATATTTATATATTCTTTCAGTTACCCACATGGAAAGGGCTGACAACGATTTATATGATCTGGTAAAGTATAGGGAGAAACAGAAGTAGATCATTTGCAAAAGACTGATATTGTTTCAGGCGGAACTCCTGCCTTGGAGAAGGCTCTCTCCGGTACAGAATTGTCGTACAGTGACGGCGTAGAGCTCATGAATGATGAAAACCTTTTCCTCCTAGGCGCGGCTGCAGATAGGACTCGCAGCAAGTTCTGTGGCGACAATGTCACATTCACTGCGTCGTACTATCTTAATTACACCAATGTGTGCGCAGCCAGCTGTCCACTATGTGCATTTTACAGAAAGGGCAATGAAAGTGATGCCTATACATTATCTACAGAGCAGATAGTCGCCAGATCAAAAATAGCTGTAGAGCAACTTGGCGCTACTGAGCTTCATATAGTTGGTGGCTTTCACCCAAAGCTGGGGCTTGACTACTATGAGAACATGATGCGAGCAATCAAGAAAGAATTTGCAAAGGTCACGATAAAAGCGTTCACACCAGCAGAGATATTCTTCATTGCACGGGTGACAAGGAACTCCATCAAGGAAGTCTTATCACGGCTCAAGAGCGCAGGACTTGATGCGCTTCCAGGCGGCGGCGCAGAAATCTTTCACGAAGACACTAGAAAACAGATAGT
>DAINRW010000141.1:0-3745 GCA_036741615.1 Nitrososphaera sp. | reverse complement strand
GGGATCATTGCTGGAGTTGCTGTTATTTTAGGACTCATTATGGCATTTGGCCCCATTTTGTCTCCTGGTGGTCCGGGAACAGGATCACAATCGGAGACTGCTGATGAGTCGGCTACAAGTGGTCCAGGGCACAATACAACTGCAGGTGGCAGCACCCAAGTCGAAAATCCTGAAGAAGCTATTGTTACAAATGATACTGTCCCTGGTGCTGAGCAGCAGATCCCGGATTCTGAGCTCAGCTTCGGTAGAGAGACCAGCACTGTGGGAACGCCTACAACAGAGCTACAGGGTGGGAATAACACCGCAAATGGCACAAATGGCGGTCTTGAAAGTCCCTTAAGTGAAAATACGACTAGCCTGACGGGAACCTGACACACAAAATATTAAATTAATTGAGTAACTTCGTAGTCGGCCAAAATGCTAAAAGGTGAATACCCGCTTGGAAAAGTATCTGCAACTTATCCCGTAATAACCATGCTGAGATATGCAAAATATATATAAAACATAACGACGTTATACCCACCATATGACTGCAAAAGAAGACCTTAACATGGATTATAGCAAGTATGACTTTAAGGATTCAACAGAGCTGTATGTTTTCCTCAGCAGAAAGGGCCTTTCAAGGGGCACCGTTGAAGAAATTAGCAAGATGAAGGGTGAGCCCGACTGGATGAGGGACTTTAGGTTGAGATCATATGAGGTCTTCCTGAGCAAGCCAATGCCCAGTTGGGGCGGAGACTTGTCTAAAATTGATTTTCAGAATATCTACTATTACGCCAAAGCGTCAGAGAAGAGTAGCAAGAGCTGGGACGACGTTCCAGAATCCGTAAGGAATACCTTTGAGAAGCTTGGCATACCCGAGGCTGAACGTAAATTTCTTGCAGGAGTCGGCGCACAGTACGAATCTGAAACTGTTTATCACAATTTAAGGGAGGATCTGCAAAAACAAGGTGTAATCTTTACCGACACCGACACGGCAGTAAAGCAGTATCCTGACGTTGTTAAGAAACATTTTGGTAAGGTAATCCCACCAGAGGACAACAAGTTTGCTGCGCTAAATAGTGCGGTATGGTCTGGAGGCTCTTTTATATATGTGCCGCGAAATGTCAAAGTTGAGCTTCCGCTCCAGGCATACTTCAGGATTAATGCAGAGAATATAGGGCAATTTGAGCGTACCCTAATCATCGCAGATGAAGGCGCTGAAGTGCATTACATTGAAGGATGTACTGCACCAGTCTACACCACAGAGTCACTCCACTCTGCAGTAGTTGAACTGATTGCCAAGAAAGGTGCAAAGATCCGCTATACCACAATTCAGAACTGGAGCAAGGACGTATACAACTTGGTAACGAAAAGAGCTTACGCCTACGAAGACGCAAAGGTTGAATGGATCGATGGCAATCTCGGAAGTAAGTTAACAATGAAGTACCCGGGCGTGTACATGCTTGGCAAAAATGCACATGCTGAAGTCGTATCAGTCGCATTTGCAGGCAAGGACCAGCATCAAGATGCAGGAGCGAAGGCAGTACACCTAGCACCAAACACTACCTCTAGAATAACTAGCAAGTCTGTTAGCAAGGATTCTGGCAGGACAACGTATAGGGGATTGCTCCACGTTGCAAAGGGTGCTACAGGCGTCAAATCAAACGTAAGGTGCGACGCACTGTTGTTGGACGAACGCTCTAGAACTGACACTTACCCATACATCGAGGTTAATGAGGATGACGCAACTATTACTCATGAAGCGACAGTAGGCAAGATAGGTGAAGACCAAATCATGTATCTGATGAGTAGAGGATACTCGGAGTCAGACGCACTCTCACTGATAATTGGTGGATTCATGGAGCCATTTACAAAGGAACTGCCAATGGAATATGCTGTCGAGCTTAACAGGCTTGTCAAGCTTGAAATGGAAGGCTCAGTCGGTTAAGCCTCCATTGGTCTTTCTCTTACATTTTTTGTGATTCCACAATGGCGACTGCCACTCTCTCCTCAATTAACAACAAGCACATCGATCTATTAGCTGCTGAAGAGCCCAATTGGTTGGCTTCAATACGCAAACAAGCGTTCTTGCAGTATCAATCTCTGCCTTCTGAAGTATCGCCCCTGTACTCCAAGTATTCGGATGTAAACAAGATAAAGCCAGAAAGCATTCATCTTCTGGGGCAATCAACCAAAAGGCCCACTACACTCGGCAAGGATCTCTTAGACAGGTTAAAAGAGCTCGAGCAAGAGACAGGAATTCTTCAAGTAGGTGAAGAAATAAACAGGGTCTTCCTTCCCGATAATCTGGCCAAGCAAGGTGTAATACTGTCTGGTATCAAGGACGCTTTGAACAATCATAGTGATCTAATCCGTTCGCGTATGGATTCAAATCAGCCAAACTATCTTGAGGATAAATTTCTTGCACTTGAAGGGTCGGCTTTCCAATCTGGCATTTTTATTTATATTCCAAGAAATGTAGTGCTCGAAGAGCCAATAAGAATAATTACTTCTCTAGCAGACGATGGCACTTCGCTGATATCAAGAAACATCATTGTATCCGATATCGGCTCAAAGGCAACGGTTGTACAGGAGATATATGCACCTGGCTCATCTGGCAGACAAGACGTGCAGCAGGGATATTTTGAACTAATTGAGACTCATGTCAACCCAAATGCACATCTAGAGTTGGTTACTCTGCAGGCAATGGGTCTTGATACGGTCAACGTCTCAAACAGGAAGGCGTTTGTCGAAAGGGATGCCAAAATGTCTTGGTATATTGGCATGTTTGGATCTCTTCTCTCACGCTACAAGACAGACAGCATCATGAAAGGTCCTGGTGCCTCTTCTGAGGATGTTGAGATTGTTTTTGGGATAGGCAGCCAATCCTTTGACGTAACATCTAACCTTGTCCACGTTGCGCCTCACACTAGAGGAAGAGTGCTTGTTAAATCTGTGCTCAAGGATACTTCAAAGTCGTTGTTCAAGGGAATGATCAAGATAGACAAAGACGGGAAAGGTACAGAATCGTATCTCGCAGGTCATGCAATACTTCTTGACAGGGGAGCGAAGTCAGACGCAATACCTGGACTTGAAATAGAAACTAACGAAGTTAAAGCCACACACTCTGCCTCTGTAGCCCAGATGGATGAGAACCAAATTTACTATCTAAGTACAAGAGGTTTGAGCAGGGATGGTGCCAAGCGGGAAATTGTATCTGGTTTTCTTGAGCCACTATCAAGAAAGATGGGTCCAACCATCAGAGCATGGATCAACTATCTTATTGAGAACAAGTGGCAAGGCAAGCAGTTAATGCTCCGAACTGATGAGGCAATGGAACAGATTCTGGAAGTTGAAAAGTCGCGCTACCGCGAGACTCAAGACCTCTTCGAAAAGCACTATAAGTACAGGTAGCTGATTTGTGATGGTGGTATACTTATCATGTCAGAAGAATGGGTAAAGGTCTGCGACGAAAAATCATTAAAGAATGGTGACATGCTGGATTTTGATCACGGAAGCAAAAAGATTCTGCTAGCCAAAATGGGTGGTAATGTATACGCCACCGACAGGATATGTACACATGCTTACGCAGATTTGTCTACTGGAATTATGAATGAGGAAGAGAATACCGTCACATGTCCTTTGCATCTTTCTGCTTTCAAGCTTGATAGTGGCATTCCACAGAATCTGCCTGCTGAGGACCCAATTAAAACTTACAAGGTTAAAATACAGGACAACTCAATTTACATTAAGCTGGACTAGC
>DAINRW010000140.1:0-3766 GCA_036741615.1 Nitrososphaera sp. | reverse complement strand
CTCAACCGAAGATTATCACTTGGTATTAACAAAACCCTGTGAAGCCAATCAATTCTACAGACCGTTTTATCTCTTTGTTTGTCTGCAAGATTGAGTCTACGATATTGAGTATCCATAAAAAGTCATAGAAGTGCATTTTGGGATTCGTCTCATAATATCCCATTTATATCTAATCATCTATTGTAAAGCCAAGCTTCTCTACAGCATTTTCTCATGTGTTGTTTTTTCTATCCATTATAAGAAAGTAGATGTATGGGATCAAATCAATCTTGTACCACATATGAAAAGTAAAGCTTTCAGCACAGTAGAACTTTCTGACATCTTAAGGTTGGTCGAAATTATTCCAATCGACAATGGCAAGCTCAAAAAAAGTATCAATGCAAAGATTCCTTTCAAAGACCTTGAGAATAATGTCGATCAAAAGACGTTGATAGTCTTGTTCGGACAGGAGGAGGCTACTGCTGACGGCAAGAACAAGAAAAAGGAGACCATCAGCTTCCGAGATGTTGTGCGACTCCTGATCAAATTTCTCAAAGGATCAGATATTAAAGAATCAAAGATAGCCCTTGGAGGACGATTGGAGGAACTACGAAAAATAGGGATTACATATCCTGCTCAATATTTGTTATTTGATTTCTGCCTAGCCGCTTTGGAAGGAGACCATCTTGATGCTAAACTATATTTGGCACATGGCTTTCAAATTCTAGGTTTATCTCAGAGATTTAATCTCTTTCTATCTGCAGTTGTGTATACTCCGCTAACCGAGGACGAGGAGGTAAGAGAGTTATTGACATTATTGGCAGTGATAAGTCAACCTGCTGATGCTAAAGTCTATCTTGAGCTTTACGGAGAGGATTTTAAGAAAAGATATGACATTTTTCAGAATGAATTAATGAAGATAAAATGAGGATCCGTCGACTTAAGTAAGCGCATAGAG
This sequence comes from Nitrososphaera sp., assembly GCA_036741615.1. Taxonomy (GTDB): domain Archaea; phylum Thermoproteota; class Nitrososphaeria; order Nitrososphaerales; family Nitrososphaeraceae; genus Nitrososphaera. The sequence continues at coordinate 2,829 of DAINRW010000140.1, read as the reverse complement.
GCTATAGGAACCTGAAGTATAGAGAGGGTGCAAATTCCTGTATGAAAGGTGAAGTATTGCATATCGTAACTCTTTTTGCCCTGACTATGAAAGTCTCTCTTTATCTCTCTGTCTAATCCTTCACTTATCTAGTCAAAGTCAAACAAGTCGCCAAGGAAGCCTCTTCGCCTTCTATGACCGCCATAACGATAATAATCATCATCATAGTCGTCGTAGTCCCTTTCTCTGTGATACCTGCGATAATGGTCTTCGTCAATTCTGTTTTGAGCCACTGCTATCTTGTCTATTTCTCCTCTATCAAGCCACACGCCCTTACAGGAAGGACAGTAGTCGATATCTGCATCATATCGTCTAATCTCTTGCATCGGGGCTGAGCAGTTTGGACAACTGATGCCGCCCGTACGTCCTCCAAAATTATCAACTGTCAAATCTCTCTTCTATCTCCTATTTGGCTGCGTGTTCTAACACTAGTGGTGCATAATCGTGTGCTTTTCTAAATTTCTCTGATACAAGGATACCTCTATTGGGCGAAAAAAACCGCTTATTAAAGCATGAACTCATTCTGAACAATTCAACTCCTGCATTCTCCGCCCTCATTGTTCTTCCAATGTTGTCAGCATCTCTGATTGACCTTGAAACCGGATTAAAGACCATAAGCTGTATTGCGCTTTTGTTTTACATTAATGTTTCCGAACATCAAATAACAGTTATTGTTAATTATATTTTATAATATAAACCAGTTTTGGGTTATTATGTAGCATTAATCAGAGTACCGAAACATGAAGTTGCCTGACTGGTTGTCATATGGGGTGCTACTTAAAAGGTTCTTTAGATTACCGCATGAAAAGAGTGACTAATATGTGGTGATTTTTATGATCTGTTGTGCTCAATCATGATGCAACATGCGTTTAATTACATACCTACCATCAAACATCTTTGCATTATGAATAATCCCATTCATTTAACTACTGCATTGCATGTTTCGCAGTGTTGAGTGGAATTTTCCCTCGTAGATTATTGAACTTCCTATATAAGTAATATTTTACATAATTAAGTCGGTAGAATGGGAACTAATCCATACAAGGAGAAAATGCCAAATCGAGGAATGGGGCGGGAAATGGGTCAAGATGAGGAAAAACCACAAGATGTCAATGTGCAAGAAATCGGTACTGATCCTCAACTTCCGCCACCAGGTCGAAGAGGATTAGGAACAAACTTTACCCACGTAGAAACGAGTGGGGATAAGAAGGATAGCGACGATAGTGAACAAATCAGAGACCGATAATCAGAATTAAAGATCAAAAGTGAGAAGGTGGGCAAGATTCAGTTTGACTTATTAATCTCTGACTCTGTTCAGATTGACTGAAAAATATATGCTGAGCTCTCAATTAAAAGTAGTAATGGTTACTTGGCCTTAGTAGGCGCAGCTGTTATGGGGATGGTCCTATTCTCTCTTAGAAGAATTCTCACATCCGTTATATTCGAGGTAACCTGGCACGCTGAAAGCGAGCGATTTATTTTGTGTATATCTGTCTAGCTATGAGGAATTGTAGGTATCTATGACTTAGAGTACTTGTGAAAAAAATATAATATGTAAGGAAAATAATTACACGCAGCTTAAATATCAAACAGCCATGGAAGCTAAACGCAGGTAGTCGTGTGGTATCATTGAATCGATGGTGATATCGTATCAAGTCCTTGTCGTGTCTATAGACATCATACAGGAAAACGCATAATATTGGTAGTTTCGAATCAGTACCAAAACCCGCCAGCTGATCTCCAGGGACCAGCTGGCGAGGATGCGATCTGTGTGGGTCTCTCTTCGTTCAGAGACCCACACATTCTTCTAAATGCGTTTTTGGTATGTTAAGTTTTTAGAGAATTGTTATTTAGGCTAGATTTAATTCGATAGTACTAGAGAAGGCGTTTAACAAACCTGAAGCTTTACAACATAATCCTTGATGGGTCTAACTAAATTGATATGTTGTATCCGGATAGTAATGGCCATCTACCTCGTCCTTGCTTATATATTATATCTCAACGACTGCCTGCATTACGATAGCAATAATGGTGTCCTGCATAGGAAAATCTTGAATTGTAACCTCAATGTTGCATGTGGGTGAGGTACCTGTATGTGTGACTCTGCTCGTGCCTACCTGCTCAAAAGAGCGCTGACAGCAGGCAGCTATTTGAAACAGACGAAGGTTTTCAGACATTTTCCTTCGTTTCCATGATTCCGCCTTTTCTACGTCTATCTCTCTCCCCTCCGTGCTCTCGTGTTTATAACCATCGCAGCGTTCATTGTTATGGTCCCTATAGGTTTGATCTTTTCAATCTATGACTCTACAGAAGTAGTGATACAAAAAATGATTGAGGCAAGTCAAAGAATAATAACAGTAGGCAGAGCAGTAATGAAGGAATAAAGGGTGTACCGTTGAGAGGGATGAATCCTGCTACCAAGAGACACTTAGAGTTACAAATTGAGACTCTTCAAAACGCAACAAGAGATCCCGAAAAGTCAGAGTTAATATTCAAGACACTATTTTAAAGTAAGCTGATTTAACAAGATCTAGACTCGAAATCAGATTTTACTTAGGTCTATTTTTATGACGTGGAGATTCATTAATTGATACTCTAACTGCTAACAACAACTGTTAAAAACTATGACTCACGTTTGATTTCTTATGTTATCGAAGAACAAGAATAAGGCGACGCTTGCGACCTTGGCATTTATGCTATTATCGGTCAGCGTGGCGTCAATGATAGTTATAGGTACACCACATTATGCAAGGGCTCAAGGAGTTACAGTAGAAGGCGGCGGTAATGCAA
>DAINRW010000139.1:0-3769 GCA_036741615.1 Nitrososphaera sp. | reverse complement strand
CTGCTTCATGTATGGTGCAACAGAAACAAGGTAAAGAAAAACATCCTCTACTGTATTAAATTCTTCAAATTCAAACTTCATCATTCTAATCGCTTTTTACCAAGATATAAGGCTTTAAGAAACAAAAAGAAAAGTTAAAGGAAAAGGAAAAGAGATAGAGGAAGTCAGCCGTACGATTCGAACTTGATATCATAGCTTCCATCCTTTCTCTTATGGCGCTCTGTGACAAAGCCTTTTGGGATCAAATAATCCAGTGCGCCATCTATTGTTCCCTGCCAGCCACAGATGTAGAAAGAGGTATTTTCTGGAGTTACTTTTTCTCCCACCAACTCCTCTAGAGGAGAGAGTTCTCTTCCGGGTTTTGGCCGGAGGAAGGACTCAACCCTCCCCTTCTGTCCGCTCCATGACCTGTTGAACCACTCCTGTGGCCTGCTGACACTTGCACGGTAGTGAAAATTCCACTTGTCACGACCTTTATCAATACTCTCCTCTTCAAGAGCCAATAAGAGATCCCTGTAGCCTAGCTCATCGACATAACTCGCACCATGCAGCAGTACTATTTCGCGCTTGCTTCCTATTGCTTTGAGGTGAAGAGAGTATGAAAGAAAAGGAGCAAGACCTGTCCCTCCCCCGATCAAAACCATTCTCCGATCGTCCGGCCTGCCGTCAGCAAGTTTTTCATTTATTGTGAAAATGCCGGTAGGCTTGACCCAAAGTATTTCATCACCTTCCTTTTTGTTGAATAGCTCAGTTGTGAGCCTGCCAGGGACTGGTTTGCGTACCCAGCGAATATACAACTCAAAGCGCTTTTTCTGCTCAGGAGGTGATGCAATAGAGTAAGCTCTACGGACTATTTTGCCTTCGCTTGGGATGTGGAAGCCAAGCGTAACAAACTGGCCCGCCTTAAAGTCAGGGATTGGGCCATTATCCGGACTGATATGGAAGACACCGAGGTCCTCCTTGATTATTTGGATGTATGATAGCTTGGCTTTGTTGTCAACTACCATATACTTCTGAAGTTCAGAAAACGGCAAATAAATACATTTTTAATTTTCGGGTATCGGCCCCCGCTCAAATAAACAAAAATAGGCAAGTTTTATTTGATTATTGCGCCAATCTGTTATTGTATATATATATGGTGGACTGGCTGAAAGGTAAGGGTTTTGGAGGCTCTAACGAGATCGATCAACTTACCAAGACAATAAATGAACAAAGCGACGATCAGAGGAAGATTATTGCACAATTTAACAAGGCTATGAATGAATTTGCAACTGAGCGATCGCTTGAAACTTGCCTCGATGCCCTTAACTTATCGATGCAGCTTGCAAATATTAGAGGGAAGCTGGCAGAGTCGTATGAATACTACGCAAGATTGTTAGAACGCGAAATAACAAGGCTGAGCAGAACAAAGCCACCGCCGCCCTAGCCGCAATAAAAGGGCCTCTTTTGCTTCAAGGTTAGCGGTATACTATGCGATTCCTTATAGTGCCCAGCCTTTCTATGGTTATTTCAACTAGATCCCCATCTTTTAGATATTTTGGCTCTTTCATCGACATTGCTACACCAGCTGGTGTTCCTGTCGAAATGATGTCCCCAGGCTCTAATGTCATGGTCACGCTAAGTGAAGAAATTATCCGTCTAATTGGTATAACCATATTTGAACTTGATGAGTCTTGCCGTGTATCGCCATTAACCTTGGTTGTTATGCGAAGGTTCTGAGGATCTGAGATCTCATCCTTAGTCGTTATCCATGGTCCGCACGGAGCAAAAGTATCGATCCCTTTGCCTCGAGTAAACTGCTTGTCCTTGAACTGAATATCCCTTGCGGAAACATCATGCATTATCATATATCCAAAGACAGAATCAAGTGCTTTATCCTCTGGCACCTTTTTAGTCTCCTTGCCAATGATGACGGCTAGTTCGGCCTCGTAGTCGAGGCGAGTCACAAATGACGGACAGACGATGTCTTTGAATGGCTCGTTAAGAGCGGTTCGGGGCTTCAAGAATATTACTGGCTCATCTGAGGGAGTAAGCCCTGCGTCACGCGCATGATCATAATAATTAAATGCGAGGCAGACTATCTTTGGAGGGTTTGGTATAGGCACTAAGAGCTCGACGTCGCTTACTTTCTGATTGAATTTCAGCTTAGCCTTGTGTTGCTTCACCTCGTCAAGCCATCCTCTGAACACAAAGTCTTTGATGTTTGGAGGAACAGGTATACCTGTCTGCTGCTGTATTTCCGACCTTGTGACAATGCTTTTTCCATCGTCGGATATGATACTATATGTTTCCTTTACATTTCTATCTCTGATTCTTGCTACCTTCATTGTCCATTTACCTGTGCGTCATTATTGCGCTTTGAATACCGTCGATTCTGCAAAACCCAAACCTCACAAACTGAACCCGGGAGTCAGGCTCAAGGCGGGACACAAATGATTCTGCAAAACCTTGTGAAACTTCAAGGCTGTTAGTGTTGTATTTATCCTCGCTCATGTAGAGTTCCTTGGGAATCATGACTTTGTAGTCAATTGTATCATTCTTTGCAATCCACTGTATTTTCGGCAACGATTGTCGAATATCGTCACCACTAGTCTCAGCAGTTATCATCAAGCGGGCACCATTCTTCGCATCTATGCTTGTTACCTTGACGTTATACAATTCAATAAGTCGAATTTCGTCCCCCACTTTTAGTCCTGCTGCGTCATCTTCTGAGATATAGAACCGGTCACCAACCTTGACGGTCCTCATCCCAAGGTTGGCATTAGTAGGATGATTCTTGAGTACTACCTCCATTTCCATAGCACCTCTGACATGCAATTCAACAGGATTTTTTACAAAGAATAGCCTCAGTGATATTGGATCTATTATTTTCCTATTGAAAGCTTCTAGGCTTTCAAATGGAGGCTTGGTTTCTGCAAGTGTAAGGCCAAGAGATAGCACGAATTTCCGTATTGCCTCGGGCATAAAGCCCCTTCTCCTAAGGGCCGCAAGTGTTGGCAGCCTAGGGTCATCCCAACTTCTGATTGTGCCATTTTCTATCAAGGGCTTTATCTTTCGCTTTGAAACTGGAATTCCTTCAAATTCTAGCCTTGAAAATTCAATAAGGTACGGCTTTCTTAAATTCAGCCTGTCAAGTATTGCAAAATAGAGAGCATTGCGAAGCTCATATTCTTTGGTCCTCAAAGCATGCGTCACACCATCCACACTATCTTCAATTGGTGCAGCAAAGTCATATGTCGGCCAAACCCGTATTCTGTTGCCCAGCCTAGGGTGGTCAAACTCTATTATGCGGAAAAGTGCTGGGTCACGCATAGCAGTATTTCGGTCAGCCATGTCCCCTTTGAACCGCACAATAGCTTCGTTCTGTTCATATGAGCCATCGAACAATTTTCCAACCCTATCAAGCGCAACTGCAGGATCACGTCTGCATTCACAGGGCAGCCCTTTTGCTCGGAGGTCATGTATTATATCTTGGCTACAAATGCAGACGTATGCACCATCCAGCTCGACTAATCTTCTTCCATAATTATGCAAAATCTCAATATCATCTGAAGTGTTCTTAACAATATCAGGCTTGACTCCAAGCCATTTCAATCCCTCAGCTATGGCGTCGTAATATTCTCTCCTTTCATTGAGTGGATTTGTATCATCAAAACGGAGAATCAACTTGCCACCATACATTCGGGCATACTCTTCATCAATTATGGCTGCCTTTGCATGTCCAATATGCGGATAGCCGTTTGGCTCAGGAGGAAACCGAGTAACTACC
>DAINRW010000138.1:0-3849 GCA_036741615.1 Nitrososphaera sp. | reverse complement strand
GTGTCCTAGGAGTTTCAGTATCTCGGCAAGCTGCGTAGAGAGCAGCCGCTACTAATGCAGAAATTGAGCGCCCGCGCACAAGCCCCTTCTCTAGTGCCTTCCGATAGACATAAGCTGCTTTTTCAATGACGGCATCCCCGACTGCGAGCTTATCCTTCAGTCTGTCGAGTTCCGAGAATGCTTGACGAAAGTTGCGATCAACTGGTTCATGCACCTGGCTTCTGCTGTCCCATGTCCTAAGTCTTTCAATTGTACTCTTCATCGATGCGGAGAGAGGTTTGCCAGATGCATCTTTATCAACCGGACCAATTATGGTCGCTAGTCCCATATCATGCATAGCAAGGGATGTTGGAATGCCTGTTCTACTTCTATCTTCATGCTCTTCTTTTGAGAAGGCGCGCCATTCTGGTCCCAACTCTTCTATCCTTTCACTTACAACAAAACCGCAGTTACCACAAAACATCTCTCCGCTGGAATTATCAGTTACCATCGAGCCCCTGCCGCAACGGGGACAGCGATCGCCAAACATGGAAATATCTTTTACCATAATCTCACCAAATCTTTGGTTGCCTAGCCCAGTTATATAAATATTTTATCCTAATATATAAAGTTTATCATCTATTCAATACATACATTCAAAATCTATCGTGGTTTGCGCCGTCTTCGCCGCTCTGCTTTGGCGTATTTCTTACTCTCAGATCGCTGAGCACTATATGCATGAGTCCTCTTTCGAACGTCACGTCTTCGCATCGTCTCCTTCTGATACATCGCTGGTATTATATATGTATATGAGAGTGAAGGTTGTTGCTCCTTACGATTTGTCGCCACATCAGCGAACAAATAGCGATTTGCTTTTGCCCAAAATATGAGTACAGAGGCTTTAACTATTAAGCACAACCAATAAATTTGATTGAAGACAGAACCCAAAACAGTGCATAGTGATAACAGAATACCGAGATGGATTGTAGAGAATGATCCCTCCTGGGAGAAATCTATTGATTCGGACCTGGGTACCTTACGATGGACAAAGAAAGGCACCCATATAGAGGCTATATGTCATCCTGCCAGTATTTTTTGCGAAATTGTCGGAGAAGCAGATCACGCTGCTAGCATTTTTGATCTTGCCAGCAGAGCTCGCATGGATAGACATGCCACATCTGTAGCAGGTATTGACGACATTACAAAATATCTTTCAAGCAGGTACTTGAACCCTAGCAGGAATGGACAGCCGAGATTTAACATAAGAAAGACGCCCAACGACTGATTTTTTTCTTCGTCGCGTCGTCGATACTAGCTTCATGGTCGGTACCTGGAATAATAAAGGTGTGATATCTTTAGACGATCTATAGGCCGCTCAAAGTTATACTTAAAAACGGAAGAATTCTGATAATTTTCTCACACAGTCCCTTCATTCTATTGTTATCGGGTCGTTAATTATTATATAAACGACTCGAACAGTACTAAACCCATTGTCATACGAACTTTCAATTCTGAATCTAGCAAAGGAAGCAGTAAAACTTGTTAAGGATGTTAAGGTGGTTGGTCTAGGCAGTGGAACCACGGTGGCTTTCATTGTACGGGAGATGGCTAAGCTTCGAGACAAAGGATCAATTGAATTCGTGCCGACTTCTCTTCAAATCAAGCTGGAGGCAGAAAAAAGCACCCTTAGAATAGCTGACGAAAAAATCATCCCCGACATAGACATCGTTTTTGATGGTGCGGATCAAATAGATAGCAAATATAATATGATAAAGGGAGGAGGCGGAGCGCTTTTGCGAGAAAAGATCCTCATTTCTGCAGCGAAAAAAGTAGTTATAGTGGCTGACAACTCTAAGTTTGTAGAGTCTTTTAACCGGTCAGTACCAATCGAAGTACATCCAATGGCGCGGTCGCTGGTATCGAAAAAACTTGAAGAAATGATGGCTAAACCTGTCCTCCGTATACTCGACAAGGGCTACCCATTTGTAACTGAGAATGGAAATCTCATATTTGATGTATTATTCCCATCAATAACCGATCCAAAAAATATGGAGCTTGATCTAAAGAATATTGCAGGTGTGCTCGAAGTAGGAATCTTTACAAGAAGGGCAGATATTTATTACAAAGCCAAAACTGATGGGTCATTTGAGACGGTAACACTGCATTAAACCTTTTCTATTATAAGCCAAAAATCCTTCTAATGTGTAGTTGCGAGATTGCTTTGATTGCCTTCATCCTAGTTTTTCAATCCCTATAGCAAATTACAAACGTCCGATAGTAGTCATAAAACAAAGTACACACCTCCTATGTAACAACAGCTGGTCGTGGCACAAACTCTCCATGTCCAAGTGCTTCGTTGGCTACCTCCCCATCTTCCATAATGATGTTGCCTCGTACTATTGTCATGATAGGCCATCCGCGTAATTTCCACCCATCATAAATGGTATAGTCAGAGTATGATTGCAACAGCTCAGGGGTAACAGTCTTTTCCAGATCTAGGTCAATTAGCGTCAAGTCAGCATCTGAGCCTGGTTGAATAGTGCCTTTCCTTGGATACATATCAAATATCCTTGCTGTATTGTAGCTGGTTACTTCGGCGACTCTCTCAATCCCGATTCTATTCTCGTTCACCCCTTTGCTCAATAGTACAGGCAACATAGTTGCGACACCCGGAAAGCCTGAAAGGGCCGACCAAATATCGCCTTTACCTACTTTCATTTCTAGTCGGTTGGCAACGTGGTCAGTGCCGACGGTATCAACTATGCCATTTCGCAAGGCTGACCACATGCTCTGGACATCGCTCTTCGAGCGTATAGGTGGGGTCACCTTCCCTGCCAAGTCACCAAATTCTGTAGTATGCGTCAGGTAGTGTGGGCAAGTTTCCATGTAGTAATTAGATCGGCCCATCTCCCTCTGGGCAAGAATTGCATCGATTGCAGCGGTTGAGCCAATGTGCACAAAGTAGAGGTCCGCACTACCGCTTCTTCTCCCAAGTTCTGAAATCTTGGCAATACTTTGCGCTTCCGAATAAGATGGTCTGCAGTAAGACCATGCTTCGAGACTTGACATTCCCTTGTGCTTCGCAGCACGCATATTTTCTGAACAGATTTGCGGATTTTCTGCATGAACTAATATCGTGGAATGCATACTTGCACCCTGGTTTACTATTGAAGACATTAGTTCATCAGTCATATCGACTAACCCCTCCCTTGCCCCATATGTTCCCGGTGCCAGATCCATATGGATGCGATTGAGTTCGCCTCCTAGATTCATGTAAATTTTCAATGACGTGATCCCAACCTCCCTTAGGTACGGAATGTCATTAACTTGGTCGGGCCGAAGAATCGAGGCATGGATAGAATAATCGATATAATGATTGTTCTTACTTGCCTGCAATTGCTCAGTTATCTTATTTCGACTATAGGGATCAAAAAGTCTCAGCATCCTTATCATTGTCGTAACACCACCTACTGCAGCGGATCTTGACTCCGTCCTCGCAGAGTCATCGATCGGTGTGTATACACCATAATGCACATGCGGATCAATTGCACCTGGCAGCACGTACTTTCCACGCGCATCGACTTTTTTTGTGGCTGATATAGTATTGGCAGATTTTTCCAGTGATTTTATTTTCCCATCTTCGATCATTATGTTTGTATCATCCATTATTCCGACTTTGGGAATAACCACAGAAGCGTTCATGATTAGGAGATCGCAAGAATTCTCCATCTAGCCCGTTTACATTTCTGCAACATAATATCTTATGCCTTATCTGGATGTTTTATATTGGGATTTGATAGGCTGGATAGCTAGATGGGCTGGTAGTTCAGGGGTAGTAATGCTCGCTTCGCAAGCGAGAGGTCGCGGGTT
>DAINRW010000137.1:0-3881 GCA_036741615.1 Nitrososphaera sp. | reverse complement strand
AGCCTGAAGAAATTGCAGGCGTAGCACTGATGCTTGCATCTGATTATTGCTCTTTCGTCAATGGTCAAACTATTGTTGTCGACGGAGGAGAGACAATACGATAGCTAAAGCATCCGTATGCAACAGCCATATGTGATTATTCCATCTTCCTTAATACTTGATCTGTTTTCATTACCCCCTCTTCAATTGAGTTTTTGATTGTTTCTGGGGAAAAATCTGCATTTTCGTAAATATGAGGAAACGGCTCATCTCTGGAAATGTGGAATATCTGTTTTATCTCGGCGCCGCGCTCTTGCTTGTATTTCTTGTACTTGTATCGAATTCTTTTGAGTTTTTCTTTATCTAATTCTCGATGATTTACATGCTGTTCTACTATTTGATATAACTCTTCGATATATTGAAGATAGCGCGTTATTACCTTTGACATGGCTACATTATGCTCTGTTTTGTCAGAAAATATAATGTCTCTTGCCCTGTGATGAACCTCTGGCAAATCCCTAGGTAAAACATCAATCCTCTTTGGATAGTTCTCGACCAAAAATATCCGCTTGTCATATACAGGAGACGCGTCTATTGCTTCCCTTAGCGGGGTATTGCTTAACAGGCTACCATCCCAGGCATATACACCTTGTTCCACCTCTACCCACGGAAAATTATACGATGGATAACCGCTTGCTCCTAGAATATGTTTGGGGGTTATTTGTTGTTTCGAACTATCAAAAACTAGAGGTTCTGCAGTCAGCACGTTTGTTGCTGTTATTATCAAGCGTGCGTTTGGCTTACCATTTGGGTTTAGTTTCTTATAATCAATGTATTTATCCAAAGTTCTGGCTAAAGGCGAATGATCGTATAAGTAGGTCCATTTTTCTGGTTTAAAGTACTCAGGATCTGAAATTGCATATTCTGGTTTCCACCTTGGCTTGAACATCTTATCATTTCCAAAAATTGCAGAGCTATAGAATGATTTTATCTGCTTGATCCTTAGTTTTTGGTCTCTGCTTACAGATTGAGGATAATCTTCTCCTCCTATTTCTCTTCTTCCAAAAAAAGAATATGGATAGTAATTATACAAATAATCCACTACTTGTTCGGCAAGCGCTGGGAGGAAAGGATAGGTGAAAGAATATGGACCAACAGTAGCAGTATTATTCAAATCTACAAAGCTTTTGGATAATTCCAACCAAAACTGTTCTAGTAATTGTTCTGGGGCGTCCTTATTTTTGCTTCCTGCAATAATAGCAGCATTTACTGCGCCAATGGATGTGCCAGCAATAATATCGATCTTGATATTTCTTTTTGCAAGCGCCTTGAAGACTCCACAACCAAAAGCGCCTAAGGATCCCCCACCTTGTAGAATTAGTACATTTTCTATTGTCTTTCTCTTCTCTATTGAATGTGGTGGTGACCATGATCGTGATGACGTAGCTTGCAGATCTGTGCTATCATTTCTCTTGTCTTTTTCTTTATCCAAATCCTTGTTGTGAGTTTCTGCCACCCTTCTATTTTTCTGAGGCAAGAGTATGTTTCACAGCTCCTTTCTATGTTTCTTGTAAATCTCACTCACCGTATGGACGGCGAACCAATTCATCGTTAAATCTAATGGATTTAATATTAACAAATTTAAGCATACCAAATCGTGACAATTCTCTTCCAAATCCACGATATATCTACTATGTCAACAAGGTCTATAACTGCATGTGTTAGCGCTTAGACTTCCTCCACCAATTGTCTCCTTTTGGAAGTCTGTGTGTTATCTTCTCAAGGTGAAGATCTATAACCTGTGATAACAACTAGGTCGTCATTTGCACTAATAATATTGGTTGCTGTTTTATCAACAGTAGTAGCGGCGGTACTAACATACATTTCGCATATTGAATCTTCGCTCCCTCTCAATTTTATCTCGTCACCCCGGCTGCTGGTCATATTTGAGTGGGGTAAAGTAAAATCTCTAAAATAATGGGAACAAGGGGATTGATCCCTGTATGTGAAGGGAGTCAATATGGCGACTTAAAGGCTTATCCTCGATGCCACCATAAAATGGAAGCGAGAAGTGAGTAGTCCAAATCAAGATACTATTACTGCCCGCCAGCAGATCCCGCTCCTGCTCTATTCTCTTCTACAGCTCTCTCCTGGGTAGCAGGTGCTGGTCCAGACTCTATTACTACCTCTTTATCAACGATATTCTTGGTAGGTATCACAATTGTCTTGCCCTGATCATCCTTAAGTATGACACTAAAAGAGCCTGCTTCCTGTACAGTACCTGTAGTTGTACCTCCTATTGTTACCTTTTGTCCCTTTTTCAATGTAGGTTGTATCTGTGTCGTTCCTCTAATCATTGCTGGAAATGTGTCTCTTAATGCATATGCCAATCCTACTCCAACGCCTACTGCTATGGCAGCTGCCATTCCCCATATCAGTGCAGAGATTACTGAATTCAGGATAGCCTCACCTATTTGTAACTGAGTTGTAGCCACAACCAGTACTATGGCATACAAAATTCCTGTTGCGACCATTCCAAGGGCTTTACCTCCTACTACTCCTCTTGCTGGAAGCTCACGTTGCATCCACTTTCCAACAAAGTCTGCAATGAGTGCACCTATTACCAGTATTATTATGAAGGCTACAACATTTGGAATCCATAACCACACGTCATTGATAGCTTGAGAGAGTTGAGTGAACTCCAATACATTGACTGCAGCAGAGATAAAGAACAGATAGACAAACCATCTGGCTGCAACTGAAATTATTCTTGTCAGGTTCCATCCTGCCCTTGATACGGACTCACCTATGCCTGTTCTACTCCAGTATCGGTCAAGGTTCATCTTTTCTGCAACCTTTCTTACAATCCAACCAATAATTCTCCCGATTAGAAGACCTATTCCTAGTAAAATTAAGGCAGCTACGATTTTGGGTGCTGCTTCGGCTATAGTAGTTGCAAACTGGCTCAGGGAGCTAGTGATAGGTTCTATAAATGATTGAACACCTCCTGCTTGCTGAAGCATAGTGCTAGCTGTAAATAATGCGATGACAATTTGGCTAAATGAAGCGAAGTCTAACATATCTACAATGAACTAGAGACGATATATAACAAAACGCAAGCTATAAACCTTGAACAAAAAGGTCAATAGATTCTGATAGCCAATTGCCATTAAAATTAAAGTAAAAAGATAAGTTTTAAAAATTTTATGCCAGGAGGTGGGCCATAGGGGAAACAATTTTTTCCTATCTCGTTACTACTTTTCTCTTGTCTGTCTCCAATATCAGTCGCAGCAGTATGACGCAAGCATGGACTAGAAGCACTATTGAAATGAATCGCTAACTAAGCACAGCTTTATCATGTAATTTCCTTTTATTTGTTGGCACACCGCACATGCCGTCACAATTTGCGCTCCATTTATCACTATTATATACCATTAAACACATAAGATTATTTATTATGAACCTAGATAATCTCGCTGGCATGTTCTCTCAAAGAAGCGGAGTGCAACAATCCATGTCAAGTACCATAATGTCCACTATAATGAGCTATATGATGCAGCACTTTATGCAGAAAGGACTCGGCAGCTTCATGAATTCCGGCGGAAATGATAGAAGCTCAATGCAGTCCTCATTCTCCGAACTAGAAGGAGGACTGAATAATGACCCTCGTCACCCATTGGTACAGCAGGTAAAGAATAACTGCGGATTACAAGATGATAATCAGGCAAGAATGTATACACAACAGGCTACAGGGTTCCTAAGAGAGAATTCAAACAATGACCCTCAGGGGCTAAGCTCGCTATTTGGTAGTTTCGGAGGTGGAGGGCTAGGAGGGCTAGGAGGACTAGGGCAACAGCAACAACAGGGCGGTGGAGGAATTGGCGATATGGTTGGTGGAATGC
>DAINRW010000136.1:0-3884 GCA_036741615.1 Nitrososphaera sp. | reverse complement strand
GGTCAAATTGGTAGCCATCTCCTACGAATTTGAGTTTTTGTTCTGGATAGCGCAGTGTGAAGCGCTTGATAACAAGGTGCTTTGAGCCAGATTCAATTGATTTGATGAAGCCACTAGCAGTCGATGAATGTGACGATGACATTGAAATTTATTCTCCTACATTATCTTCTGCGTTATAGCCATATAGATGTGCGGACGTAGCTTGGAGAGATTATGACACTTTAACTAATTCTAGATCTAGATATTATTTCAGGAAATTATGTGCCGGCTATTGAGAACTTGACTAAGGATTAGAGGTGACCTCCAAACAGGCTGTCATTTCCTGTATAACATACCTGTCGAGATATATATCAAATCAGCTAATGAACTACTACGATTTTCCTTTATACACATCTTAAAAGTCTTATTCATATGATTATCCTCTATTGCATAAAATGCAAGGGTTAAACAAAATTCAAAAAATTAGGAATGTCGACTATAGTGCATGCAATACTAAGGAATCTTTGATTATCGAAATTTTATCCTTATCCTTCCAAGTGACACTATGTATCCCGAAACCCCTATCGATTATGCCTCAAACAGAATCATATCAGGTTTAAAAGACCTTCGCGAAGGGCTTGATCCAGATGTTCTTGCATACTGGTACAAGCGCGTTGAGGATAGATCAAGAGAGGTCGTCCCAAAACATCTCAAAGATAAGGTCCACTTTGAGCAGGATAGGGTTCTGTGGATGAAATTCAAGTTAGACGTATCAAAAAGAGCAGTTCCGTACGTGATGCAGATTATCCAAGAATATATACCCATGATGCCGTACTCAACTGCACTATACTTCACAAAAGTGCAAGAGATACTGACTGATGAGATGAACAAAGAGCTCCGCTAATCAACAATCGTTATTCTCGCTATGGAGCCAAGATAGATACTAGACTGTATCTTTATCTGTCCCCCTAAAAGGTCTGTCAGAAATGACTTGAGCCTCATTACTATTTGTTCATCCTTGAGCAATACAGCATGGGAGGATCTATCCTTTAATTGTATGACAATCTCATTTCCAATGGCTGCTTCGACCCGTGAAACCCAAACTGTGTTGTCCTTCTGTACCGACATGAGGCTTGCCAGTTTTTCCGCTTCGTATCGGTCCTCGCATTCAAATTCGACAGTTTTCATGTCGCAAACGGCTTTTCATCATACATGAATTCGTCAACGATATTCTTTGCTTGTTCTCTCCGTTTCTTGAACTCTACAACAAAGGGCTTAGCTCCCTTGGACAGGTCAGATTTGCACTCACCACATAATAGATTGCCACTCTTACATCTTAGCATGCGCTCGTCTGACTGCTTCTCAGTATCGAAGAAGTAGCGTAAGTACCAAAAAACAGGGCAACCAAGGGCATTGGCTCCAAACTGTCTCTGTAGTGCGACGGTAGCTTGTCCGCCAGTATAAGCGGCTGACACTTTTTTGTCAACTACTTCGGGGTCATCTGTTGTAAAAATCGCAGTCTCTGGCTTTGACGACGACATCTTGCCTAGCATACCAAGGCCTGGAACGAACTTGCTGTGTATCTGGGCAGGTTTATAATAGTTCATCTTTTCAGCGATGTCTCTTGTCATTCGCCAATATGGGTCTTGGTCAATTGCTGCAGGAATTAATACAGGTACATTCTTGCCTTCTATTACAGAAGGAAGGAAGCAAGGAGCAGCCTGTATAGGTGGAAACCCTATCATCCCTATATTGGTAGAATTAGAGAATCCAAATACAGCTCGTGCTGTTGAAAACGTGATGCGTTTTGCAACTTCTAAGGCAATTGGATAAAGATGCTGAATATGTCTTGTATTCACAATTATCTTAGTCTTTTTTGGATCGAATCCAACTGCAATAATATCTAGGATATTTTCATAAGTAAAATGCTCAAGCTCCTTCATTGTTCTATTCTGACCGTAAAGATACTTTTCGTCATCTGTTAGTTGGAATAACAATTTTGAGTCAAACTTGTCTTGCAGGTATTTTGTAAATATCCATGGCATCAGATGCCCCATGTGAACCATACCTGAGGGCCCCCTCCCCGTGTAAAGGTAAAAGCCCTCACCCTTAATCTTCTTATCTAATAGCCAGTCGAGGTCACGATGAGAGAAAAAGTAACCTGACTTTAATAGTGGGTGTATCTCACCGGTCATGCTCTTTATCTTCTGCAATAGCTCAAGCGATATAGGCTGTGTTCCAAACTTTACGATCAGCTTTTCATAATCAATAGTCCCTTCAACTTCCCAAGGTGTGACCTTAAATTCAGTGCTAGTCTTTGAATCATCCTGATCGTAATTGTGGTCGACTAAACTCATCCTGGCAGTAGCATCTTTCGTTTAAACGTTTAAAAAGTCTTGCACTGTCACAGAAACATGACTAATGACCTCTGTTCATGCCTTACATCCAATTGAACGATCCATACTCAACTCGTTGTCTAGTAGTGACCATATACCAGTCAGTTCCCTTGTTGCTAACACGGGCCTACCTATTGATCAAGTTAGACGAGGCATAGAATGGCTAAAATTTAAGAGGCTCATTGTCATTGAACAAATATCAACTCAGAGAATATTCATCACTTCTGAGGGCGTGGAAGCTGCTAAAAATGGACTACCTGAAAGAAGGCTTGTAAATTCCCTGAAAGAAGGTAATGTCACGCTTGCGCAAGTGCTGGCCAGCGGCGCGATAAAAAATGAAGAGATAAATGCTGCTATTGCTGGAGCTAGACGTAACCAATGGATTCAATTGATCGATGGAAAGATAATACCCACACCGTTTGTCGCCACGCAGTCGCCCGAAGAGATCTTCCTCGAAAACATGAGAGAGACAATAGAAATTTCAAAACTAACAGATGAGGAAAAGCGTGCACTGGAGCAATTAAAGAAGCGGCCGAATTTCATTGAGATCAAGGAGGAAAAAGAATCATTAATTTCGCTTACGGACGCAGCAAGACAGATCATCCCTAGGCTGAGCCAAGAGAATCTAGAGCGCCGCCTTACAACAGAACTTATTTCCTCAGGAAAATGGAAGGAGACTAAATTTGATGTTCTTGACGTAGAAGCATCTGCACCAATTGTTTATCCAGGAAGGCGTCACCCTTTGATTGAAATTATCGATGAGGTGAAGGAGATCTTTATTGGTTTAGGATTCTCAGAGATTGAAGGACCTATAATTCAATCAGGCTTTTGGAACTTTGATGCGTTATTTACTCCCCAAGACCATCCTGCAAGAGAAATGCAAGACACATTCTATATATCAGCTCAGAAACAACCAATCCCTGCAACTAAAGATCAAATTTTAAAAATTTCTCGGGTGCACAAACAAAGGTGGAATCGTCGTTGGGATGCCCAAGAAGGCCAGCGGTTAGTCCTCCGCACTCACACTACTCCTGTAACTGTCCAACATCTTGCAAAGGTCAAGTCAGAGGTTGGCCGATTTTTCTCAGTGGGCAAGGTTTTTAGAAATGAAAAGGTATCATATAAACACCTAGTTGAATTCCACCAGGTAGAGGGAGTTGCAACTGCACCAAACGCCTCGCTCCGTGAGCTGATGGGGTTGCAGAAAGAATTCTATTCCAAGATGGGTATCAAGCGTATCAAGTTTTGGCCAACATTCTTTCCTTACACAGAACCGTCGTTACAGAGTATGGTCTATAATGAAAGGTTGAAAAAATGGGTCGAGCTGTTCGGCATGGGTATTTTCCGGCCTGAGGTCACAATGCCACTTGGTATCAAAACTCCAGTGCTTGCGTGGGGTGGCGGCCTCGAAAGAATCGCTATGTTGCGCTTTGGACTAGATGACGTACGCGAATTATATGGCAACAAACTTGGATGGCTCAGGGGCGTGCCCAAGTGCCAGTTGTAAGC
>DAINRW010000135.1:0-3886 GCA_036741615.1 Nitrososphaera sp. | reverse complement strand
CATCGATTCCCATAGACGATATCGCCTTTATCGTGGCGACTGCAAGACGCTCGCCACCTCCGCGAGCATTCAGACTAATGTGAACTATATTTGCAATCAAACCGAGATAATATACGCAGTAATCCAAATTAACTGATATTTAATACACTTCGTACATATTAACGAAAAAAGTTCCTACTAAAAAAGTTTGATAATATTAGTTATACCCGTCTCAGAATATTTCTTGTACGAAAAAGAGAGCATCGATGATGAGTATCAACAAAGTGGACGAGAATTAACTACTATATTTAGACCTCTTGCCCAAGAACCGCTGATTGGGACATCAAGATTACATGCATATACGGCTTCTGCGGTAGTGAAAAAGAACGAAATTCTTTCTGGTCGCGTTGAAATGAGAAATTGCTACAAGGAGGTTTTCTTCCAACTCATGATCACTGAGATATCGTCTTGATAATTTTCAATTCTTACGACCTCAAGATCTTGTTCAAGCCTTGACCTGTTCAGTTCATGAGAGGATGTTGATGTGTGTTGCTTTGCTTGGCTTGCGTTCACTAGGATTCCGTCACAAATGTTGCACTTTACTTTCTCTTCTGTTACCATTTGCGTTAAGTGACAACCTCTGGAAATACTATGAATAGTTGCCCATTTAAAACCTAATCGTTTTTGGATATCAAAAATTACATACTCTCTACAGCAAGCTTAAAGCTACACTAGCTGAATCAGTAATAAAAAATGACGAATGTTGAATCTTTATGCTACTTAGAGCCAAAACTACGTACACAGAAATACCTGTTAGCCAGGCCGTCACACTTAAGTCTCTTGAGAGCTAGCGACCATAAAAACATTCAAAAGCAACTAGCAGGTAGATATGCAGTCGTCTGGAGGCTTGCATAATGACATCATCAAAAAGAGAACTTAAGGAAAAAGAGAATCAACAGCGTCTTGCTCGCGCCATTGAAACTCTGGACTCAATAACGAGAAACAGCGATATCCAGAAGAGCATCCGAAACATGATAAAAGAAGTGCTTCTTGCTCTCAAAGATGAGAAGAGCGGGAGCCTTTCAGTCAGGGCTGCAAATGCAATAAGCTTACTCGATAGTGCAACTCAAAGCCCTCAGATGCAGTCACACATACGCACCATGTTGTGGCAGGTAGTCTCGACTCTAGAAAGTATAAGAGAATAGCTAGCGAGTGTTCTTCACCGGCTTTACGGGAGGAGGTAGCTTCTCGAGCTTGTGGGTAGGGTTGGCAAGGTAATGCCTAGAAGCGCCTTCCCCGCTTAAGACAATATTGCAATGGACACATCTATATCGTATAGCCATTTTGTGAGTGCAAAAGGTATTGGACATACATGGCTAAAAACAGTATGGAACTAACAATATAGAAAATTAGCGCTAGCGCGCAATTCTAGGAAATTAAGATGTCGAATCCCCCAATGTAGCTTCTTCTCAGATCTTCAAATTCAAGGAAGTCATTTGCAAATAATTCATGACTTTATGACGCTTCATAGTATAACTAGCATGATTAACTGCCCTATTTCCTCCGAATTAATAAGCAAGTTGGCATGAGATCTCGATGATACGGCGGAGGAAAGCGATGGCTCAAGCCATCCGCCTACATTTAGAGGAAGAAGAGATAGTTTTTACAAATTTTCAAGATAGAGCATCTTCTTTCAGATTTGAGCTCCTGCTTCTGGTGCGCGCGTCAAATCTGTCTAAGAGCAAAATAACTGAAAGATGTTCTAACTGCACAAGCACCAGATTCGGTTCCCTACCACTAATAGTTGATAAGATTTCCGGTTATCCTCTCGACCACTAAATAAAAATGGAGGACACAGGGCAAAAAGAGAAAATCCAAACAATCAGTACAAAACCTATAGATGAGCTCTTCATCTTTTCCTTAGATTTAAGTCGCGCTAGAACGGCACACGAGATATATGACGGAGAGGTGCTTGAAATATTATAAATAGGTTGGAAATTGTATGAGTTATAATAAACTTACACCAGAACAAGAAAGGGTCATCATACATAAAGCAACAGAAGTTCCTTTCTCTGGAGAGTATGACAATTTTTATCAGGATGGAACCTTTATTTGTCGAAGGTGCAATAACCCTCTTTTTTCCGCTAAAAGCAAGTTTAATTCAGGATGCGGATGGCCAAGTTTTGATGAGAGCTTCCCGGGTGCAATAAAGCGTATACCAGACCCAGATGGGATAAGAACAGAGATAGAATGTTCAAACTGTAGGGCACATTTAGGACACGAATTTCTCGATGAAGGTTTAACAAATAAAAATCTTCGAGATTGTGTCAATTCATTATCCTTATACTTTATTCCAAAAGAAAAGGAGTTGCCAAATATAATACATGAATGACAACTTTGAGATTGCAACACTTGCAAATGGATGTTTTTGGTGCAGCGAAGCAATCTTCAAAAGACTCAAAGGTGTCAAATCAGTGGTACCGGGCTATTCAGGAGGAATGGTTGAGAATCCCTCCTATGACTTAGTATGTACAGGAAAAACAGGACATGCGGAATCGATTCAGATAGAATTTGATCCTAAAGTTATACCATATGAAAGAATACTCGACATTTTCTGGCATACGCATGATCCGACTACTCTTAATAGACAAGGTAATGATGTAGGTACACAATACCGATCTGCAGTCTTTTATCATAGCCAAAAACAAAAGGAGGTTGCCGAGAAATCAAAAACGGAGCTCGAAAAGGAAGGCTCTTACAAGGGCTCAATCGTGACCGAAATCACTCCCTTTAATGATTTTTATGTTGCAGAAGATTACCATAAAAATTATTACGACAACAATCAAGCCGCACCCTATTGCAACTTCGTTATTGATCCCAAAGTGCGTAAATTGGTTCTGAAGTATGGCAATGACGTAAAAGAAGAATTTCGTTAGGTTTTACAGGGAGACTTTATTCATCTATAATCGGTTACAGGGTTTAAGCGGCACTATCAAATAAAACAGAAAAATTTACCTTAATCGTACGATCTCTCTATTATCTGGGACACCAGAGCGGATTTTGAGTCGAGAATAGACGGCACTTGCCACATTTTCTGACTTGCTTTTTTCGCCATGATTTACCAGAACACGTTTTGGCCTGATCCGAGAGACAAAGTTCAGTATCTGGTTAAAGTCTGAGTGACCTGAAAATCCGTCTATCTTTTGTGTTTGGGACCGGACAGGGACAACTTTGACCTTCCCGGACTTGTCCATCATACTAACTTCAGACATCGCTCCGTCAAGGACTCGCCTGCCGAGTGTACCATTGATTTGGTATGAGACAAACATAATTTTGTTCTTTGGGTTTGGTGCAAGTTCCTTGAAGTATTCTACAGACGGGCCGCCTTCCAGCATTCCAGACGTTGCCATCACTATTGCAGGATTTTCGTCATTAAGTATATCATCACGCTTGCCGTATCCACTAATAACCGTGAAGTATTCTGATTGAAAAGGGTTTATGCCTTGTGACACGGACTTTCGAACCTCGGAGCCAAGATAGTGAGCATATGACATGTGTATGGCGCTGGCCTCAGAAATCATTCCCTCAATATATATTGGCGATTCAATGAGCCTACCTTCCTTCATCTCCTTTGCCATGACAAGCATTATCTCCTGAGCCCTTCCAACAGCAGGAACAGGTAGAAGAACCTTTCCTCCTTCCATCAGGGTCCTGTTTATGGATTCGGTGAAACCTCGATATACCGACTGTTGATCAGGCATGACATCTGTTGTGTTGCCATAGGTGCTCTCAGTGATCAGTGTCTCTACTCTTGGGTACATAGATACTGCGCTATCGAGCAACTGCGTCCGGGCATACTTATAGTCTCCGGAGTACAAAATGTTATGGGCGCCGGAGATATTAAGAT
>DAINRW010000134.1:0-3898 GCA_036741615.1 Nitrososphaera sp. | reverse complement strand
GGCGCAGATGTCGTTGCACCTTCTGCAATGATGGATGGGCAGGTTTATGCAATCAAGAATGAGCTTCATAGTCGCAGGCTTAACACATCTATCCTATCCTTCTCAGCCAAGCATGCTTCATCTCTTTACACGCCCTTTCGATCAGCTGCATTCATGAAAATGGGTGCACGACTTGATAAGTCAACGTATCAGGTCTCATATTCCAATTCAAGGCATGCTCTACGGGAAATAGAAACGGACATTAAAGAAGGAGCAGACATGGTCATGATAAAGCCTGCTCTCATGTACCTTGACCTTGTGAGGATGGTAAAGAATACATTCAACTATCCAGTTGCAGTGCAGAACGTTAGTGGCGAGTATGCAATGATAAAAGCGGCTGCAATGCGTGGATGGATTGATGAAGATGAATGGATGGTTCATTCTATTGCCTCAATAAAGAGGGCTGGTGCTGACAAAATCATCTCATATTTTGTACTAGACATTGCCAAATATCTCTGACGCCACAATTATATAGCATTCTTGCAGAAAACGGAAATGTCCCGCGGTAGCTCAGCCTGGTAGAGCTTTCGGCTGTAGATGTTGGCTTCTCAGTAGCTGACCACGTGAAGCAGCCTATCGGGCTTACAATACGCAGTGACCGAAGAGTCGCAGGCTCAAACAAACTGGTTAAGAACCATTTGGGGCAAATCCTGCCCGCGGGATACACATAATTTCTTATGTCTGAAGGTACAAGCATTGTTTTGCATGTCTAAGATTGAAACTATCAACCCCGCCACGGGCAAGGTTCTTGCAACGTATGAAAATGTGAACGCGGATGAAGTCAGTAGGAAGGTCGACTTGGGGAGACAAGCATTTGTCAAGTGGAAGAAATTGGATCTAGCAGAGCGAGCCGACTATATGCGAAGGCTTGGAAGAGTGATGAGAAAAAACAGAGAAGAATATGCAAGACTGGTCACAGAAGAAATGGGTAAGCCAATCAGACAGTCCTTAGCAGAAATTGAAAAATGTGCATGGGTTTGTGATTATTATGCAGAGCACGCAGAAGCATTCTTGCGCGATGAAATAATACCAACTGAGTTTCGCAAGAGCTTCGTATCCTTTGAGCCGCTTGGAGTTGTGGCGTGTATCATGCCGTGGAATTTTCCGTTCTGGCAGGTCATGAGGTTTGCAGTGCCAGCGCTGACAGCTGGTAACGTAGGCATTTTAAAGCACTCGAGCATCTGCCTTGGTAGTGCAATAAAATTAGAGCAAGCGTTTATGGATGCTGGTTTTCCAGAGAATATTTTCCAGGCCATAATAGGAGACTATCGAGCCGGCGAGGCTCTGGTGCAGTCAAAGATTGACGCAGTGTCTGTTACCGGAAGCATCAACACGGGTCGGCGGGTTGCAGAGCTTGCTTCCCGAGATTTGAAAAAATTTGTACTAGAGCTTGGGGGTAGTGACCCCTTTATTGTGCTCGAAGACGCCGACCTTAGCCAGACTGCTTACATGGCGACCCAGTCAAGGCTGCTCAACACGGGTCAAAGTTGCATAGCTGCAAAGCGCTTTATCGTGGTAAAGGAGGTTGCAGACAAGTTCACAACATTGTTTGTAGAAAATACACAGGCTGAAGTGGTCGGCGATCCGCTTGACTCCAAAACTAGTGTAGGCCCGCTAGTCAGAGACAGCCAGAGACAGGCACTTGTCAAGCAGGTGGATGACGCAAAAAACAAAGGCGGCAAATTGCTAACTGGCGGGAGGTCTATCAATAGGGAGGGCTTCTTTTATGAGCCTACAATAATATCAAATGTAAACCATCACATGGAGGTTGTGAGGGAAGAAGTATTTGGTCCAGCAGCTCCAATTATAGTGGTTAACAACGAAGAAGAGGCGATTAAGGAGGCAAACAATTCTGAATTTGGTCTTGGCGCAAGTATATGGACAAACAACATCGATCGAGGCATACGACTGGCACATCAAATTGAAAGTGGCATAGTGTCTGTAAATGAAATGGTAAGATCTGACCCTCGCCTACCGTTTGGTGGAGTTAAGAAATCAGGTATTGGAAGAGAGCTTTCCGAGTTTGGTATTAAAGAGTTTGTCAATGTGAAGTCTGTTGTAGTAAAGGACATTGCAAATAAACTGCTGGTGGAATAGAAGAGAGAGGGAGAATGGAAGACCTTCTTCTTCTTCTTCTTCTTTCATGCACCGGGCTTCAGGCGCTTTGCCATTGAGAGCCTTGCATTGATGACATTAATCTGCTCTTCTAATAACTTTTTATATCCTACAAGCAGTTTTTCCTGCTCATCATAATGCTCATTTCGGATCTCTGTCATTGTATCTTCAAAGACCGTGATCAGCTTTTCTACTTCATCTCCCAGGTGCTGAATGTCTCGTGCATCTGTACTCGTACTAATATCTGATTGAGCCTTAAGCGCTCGCGCTTGTTCCTCAGTTACCTCCTTCGTCTTTCTACCTAATGAATAAATGAGATCTTTAAGTGATTTTCCTGCATCTCTGGCTTTTGAAGAAACTGACTCTTCATCCGATGTTGCTGTTTCAGACTGTACTTCATATGTCTCAACTTTACGAGCAGGTACTGCCGTTATAGATGTCTCTTCAGTTACTGTGACATCAGCTGTAGGTTCTGAAGTTGTTCTGCTAACCGTCTCGTCATAAGTATCAGTTTTATCGTCGCTTGTCACGATAGTTTTACGTTCTTAAACTTTATAAGACTTCAGAAACTGGACTATAATCCCACGCCAGAATTATGTATTATGAAATGTATATTATCAAGTGTTCTACCCCAGACAAATAGGGTGCTGCTACAATACCTCAGACGTTCCTAAAATATATCTGAGTCAACAAGATTCTATAAAGAAGACAACCCCCCTCCAAAAGAGGAAGACAAGAAGGTCACGATCTAGGGATTGATTACCGACCTTCCAATAATCTTGCCTGCCTTAAGCTCCTCCAGCGCGCTATTCGCTTGATCTAAAGTAAATTTTTTGGAAACTAATGATTGGATCTTGTTCATCCTAGCCAAAGAGACCAATTCCACCAGATCAGCAAACTTGCCCGTATAGGCTCCTGTCATTGTAAATGCCCGCAGTGGGACGAGTGGAAGGTTTAACTCTAGCGATCCGCCGAATAAACCCACCATCACGAGTCGACCTCTCTTCCTCAACATGTTTAGTGAGTTTGGCGCGGTCTTTGCATTATTCACAAAGTCAATGACTGCTTCAGCGCCAAGGCCATCAGTCACATCTTTGACACTCTTGACTGGGTCGCCTGCTGCTGAATTGATAATTTCATCTGCTCCTAGTCTCTTTGCCTCTGCAAGTTTCTTCTCATCAATATCCACAATGGCTATTCGTGCATTTGTAGTTGCCTTCGCAAGCTGCACTGCCATTAGACCAAGCCCTCCAGCCCCGACTACGACAACCATTTGACCTGGACGCGACTCTGCCTTCTTGACAGCTGTATAGGCCGTGAGTCCAGAGCAAGCAAGCGATGCAGAAGAGTTAGGATCAAGTCCGTGTAACTTGACGAGATATTTGTAACTTGGAACAAGAACCATTTCTGAATAGCCACCGTCTTGATATATTCCAAGACTTCTTGGAGCATCACAAATATTTTCCTCGCCTACACGACATGCGGGGCACGTGCCCTCGCCTATCCAAGGATAGACTAGCACTTTATCGCCTCTGGAAAAACCTGTGACTGATTCACCCAATTCCTCTATCGTTCCAGCTACCTCGTGGCCAGGTGTAAGGGGGAATTTTACTCCACGATCTTCAACCTTCATAAATACTCCAGGTGGGCCAGCATAACCACCCTCCCAGAGGTGTAGATCACTATGGCAGACGCCTGCACTTTCAACCTTTACAAGAACCTGATCGCTCTTTGGCTTTGGAAT
>DAINRW010000133.1:0-3915 GCA_036741615.1 Nitrososphaera sp. | reverse complement strand
AGACGTTCGACAATATTGACCTCTGCTTTCTTCAAGCGCTGGTGCTCGTGTCTACCAAAAGTGACTGGAATGACAGCAGGCTTTAGGTTAATGACAGACTTGAGTCCAGGATCATTTATTTCGATATTGCTCATGTCCCACTTGTGGAATAGTTGGATATTTACCTGCTCTTTCCCACTCATCTTCTCGGCTTCTCCTTTCTTCCATATACAAGTTCAATCAATGACACACCGTTGACTTTGAAAAC
Source organism: Nitrososphaera sp. (assembly GCA_036741615.1). Taxonomy (GTDB): domain Archaea; phylum Thermoproteota; class Nitrososphaeria; order Nitrososphaerales; family Nitrososphaeraceae; genus Nitrososphaera. The sequence continues at coordinate 3,668 of DAINRW010000133.1, read as the reverse complement.
CTGCCATCTGACGCCAGGAATGTCACCCATTGCTCCTCCCATTGAGCCTCCGATACCCCCAATAATTACCTCGTCGTGTTCATCGACAAAGTTAAGAGCACCGTCCCTTGGTAAGAAGGCAGTAACGGATTTGCCATTCTTTATCAGCTGAACTCTGACGCACTTGCGTACAGCAGAGTTTGGCTGCTTTGACTCAATGCCAACTTTTTCCAATACTATCCCTCTTGCTTGAGGCGCACCTTCTAGAGGGTTTGCCTTCTTGTCAAGCATCAGCATTCTTCTCTTATAATATTTATCTGACCACCTACCACGGCTCTTTTTTGCCTTAAGAACCCTGCCTGCGAACAGACCTAGTGGAGATTTACCCATTCATATTCACCCTATTACTACTATTTCCCTGCTCAGGGCCAACTATTAACACATTGGATATTTGGAAGTATCGTTTTGCAAGAAGTCTTGCCTTCTCTGCATTTCTACCTTCCCGTCCTACCACGGCGCCTTTTTTCCTTGGATCAACGGTGACAACTGCCTGCTTTGTCCCGTCACCTCTTTCAGATATCCTAACGTCATTTATCATATCAGCATTGAGCATATTGCGGATGAACTCCGAAGCATCATCAGAAAATTCAACAAGTTCTATTTTTTTTGCAACCATGTTTTGCAGCTGTTTGATTGTAGAGCCACCTTTACCAATGGCAAGCCCCATTTGGCCTTTATTTACGACGAAAATAACTCGATCCATCCTGTCATCTATAATGCAGTCTCTCGCTGTTGCGCTTGTGATGCTCTGAAAGAGAGACATTAGACGCAATTCATCAGAATTAAGCTTGATCTCAGTCATGTTCATAATGTCCCTATACACAGGCAGATTGCAAAAGATGGGGTAACTGGCAGCAACAACAACAACAAATCATTCTCACGGCTCCATTTAATTCTCACAGATACCTTTTGTATTACTTTTCCTTTTTCTCTGACACTATTGCGCTTATTTCTTCGGCTGTCCCACTCTTGATTGCTATAGCAGTGACTCTAAAAGGCTTATTACAGAGCTTACCCAGTTGAACTGAAGTGCCAGGATACTCATAGATTGTAGCATTGGTAGACTGGGCCTGCTCTTCGAGCTTTTTCTTGTCATCAGGATTAACGGATTTGCTCACGATGATTAGCTTTGAGCCTTTGGCTGACTGCAATACTTCTTTGACGCCGCTCTTGTATTTGTCAGTGGCTACTGCGTCCTTAATCACTTTTTCCAGTGTTCTCATTGTCCTTCACCTTCATGTACAGGTCTACCATTCCAGTGCCGACAGGTACAGTAGCACCTACTATAACGTTTTCTGTCACTCCTCTCAATGTTTCAATCTGTCCCTCAAGGGAGGCTTTGGCAATTGTGGGCACTGTGATTTCAAATGCTGCCCTTGCAAGAACGGATGTCTTAGTTCCTGCAATGCCATGCCTGCCTATCTGCTGCAGATATCCCTTTGACGTCATAAGGTCTGCCACAAGCATAATATGCCGCGTGTCTACCTCTAGACCCTGCTCTTCAAGAGTATTGGTGATCTCTTTGACAAGTGCAGTTCTTGCCGCTTCAATGCCAAGCATCTGCCAGATCTCGTAAACATTATTCGTGGTAGTCCTGGTAGTGTCAACGCCATCTACGGCCATCACCTTTGCAAGGTTAGACCCAGCGGTCTGAATTACCCATTCTTCATCCTGCTTGACTATTGTTACGCGTTCAATGTCCGATACACCCTTTACACGCGTGCTGAGTAACTTGCTCTTAAGTGTGAGCAGAGTCTGTGCATCGGGCTCATCGGGAACCGTCAATTTAATGAAGAGTTTGCTCTCATTCGGCTTGATGCTATACTTCTTCTTGGACGTCTCAAGCACTTCTTGCACATCTGTAAAAGTGCACCCTCTTTCTGCCATCTTTGCTTCAGATAGATGGAATGTCAATATGCCGCTATAGTCAGTCTCGGTTCTTTCGACAAGATCGCCTATCTGAGTGAATAATATTTCTCTTGCTACTTCAAGTGCCTTTTCTCTTGACACCCTATGGCTCTCGTCAAGGTAGATGTCCATCGTAGGTGTTACGGGCTTCTTTCTTGCATCAACAAGCTCAATTAACCGCGGAAGTCCAAGCGTCACGTTTCTCTCTTTAACGCCGGCAAAGTGGAATGTCCTGAGCGTCATCTGGGTTCCAGGCTCACCTATAGACTGTGCGGTCACTACACCAACTGCTTCTCCAGGTTCTGCAAATGCCCTATCAATAAGATCAAGCACCTTTTTCATCACTTTCTCAACACCATCTTTGCTGAGTCTGTTCTCAAGGAGTGCCTTTTCCAGATTAACCTTCATTCTCGGATTGAGCCTTTCTGCATATTTAGAAATTATGTCCTTGGTTACATCCTCAACAGCTTTACGTCCTTCGTCGACAATTGATTCAGCTTCAATGATTCTTGAGATGTTGACTGCCTCACCATGGTCGCTCTTTGCAGGGTCAATGCCGTCCTCTCCATACAAATATTGCACAATGTTGCCATGAGGGTCGCGTACGGTATGATCATATTCAATCTTTAGATGCTCAAGTGCGTTAATCAATCTTCTCTGCATATAGCCAGATTGCTGGGTTCTGACTGCAGTATCTACAAGGCCCTCCCTTCCACCCATCGCATGAAAGAAGAACTCAAGCGGTGATAGACCATCTCGATAGTTTGACTTGACAAAGCCCTTTGCATCAGGACTGGTTTCATTTGGCTTAAAATGTGAAAGCGCTCTGTTGTGATAGCCCTTCTGGATTCTCTTACCCCTGATGGATTGCTGTCCTAATGCTGCAGTCATTTGGCCAATGTTGAGCGTCGACCCTCTTGCACCGGTAGATGCCATAATTACACCCGAGTTCTCATTAGGAAATGCCCTGTCCGCTGTCCTGCCTGCACGATCACGGGCGCGAGAGAGTTCATTTACAACATATAGCTCTAGCGCTTCTTCTCCAGACAGACCCCTTGTTAGTGGGAGCGTGCCTTCATTATACTGCTGTATCAATTCGTAGACCTTCTCATAGGTCCTTTGAATTATGTCGCTGATACCCTGTCGGCTTTCTGGCGGCAGCCATAAATCAGAGTACCCGTAACTAAATCCTCTATGGGTGATGTACGTCTTAAGCATAGTAAGGATTGAGTCAAGAAACTTTCTTGCCGCGTCTGTACCATAGTCCTTTGCGATCCTATGAAGCACGCTGTCGGGTTCTTCCGCACCAATCGATGCCTTGTCGATAACGCCACTGATAAGCTCACCGTTCTTTATGACTACATCCTTGCCTTCTCCCTTTGCAGCCTTATTCCATTTTGAGGTAATGATAAAGTTAAAGTCTTTTGGCAGGAAGAGTGAGAATAGCTGCCTGCCAGAGTACTTCCTTTGGCCATCATCTGTAGTTACGAGCGGCTCCGGTAGCGGTCCACGGTAACCACCTAGCATAGCCAGATTTGCGAATTCATCTTTTGTTAGAGATGAGCTGTTGCTGGTAAGCATGAATGCACCAGTAATAAAGTCTCTGATGCCGCCGATGATAGGGCCTCCATATCTCGGAGAGATCAATTGATCTTGTACTTTCATAAGAAGTGTTGCTTCAGCCCTTGCTTCTTCGCTCTGTGGCACATGTAGATTCATTT
>DAINRW010000132.1:0-3929 GCA_036741615.1 Nitrososphaera sp. | reverse complement strand
GTGCTAAGATCGGGAGGAATGTCAAGATATGGCACTTTGCATACGTGGGAAAAGAATCTGAAATAGGAGACAATGTCATGATAGGTTCGCTAACGCATGTCGATTACAAGGTCAAAATAGGCGACAATACTAGAATTGAGGGATCAGTTTACATTCCACCTCTGACAGTTATTGGCAAGAATGTTTTCATTGGACCTTCAGCTGCATTCACAAATGATCCGTACCCTATGAGCCCTAAGATGGCTGGCGTAATAGTAGAGGATGGTGCCATAATAGGCGGGAGGTCTGTGTTCAAACCGGGTATTCGAGTGGGGAGGAACAGCGTAGTTGCAATGGCTGCAGTTGTGACAAAAGATGTCCTGCCTGATACTGTGGTGATGGGTCATCCTGCTAGGCCGGCATACAGCCGTGCGGAATATGATAGAAAGAAGAAAGAGTGGGAGTCAAAATAGTAATGATAAGCAATAGAGGAAAAACTCCTGTAAGCCGGTAAATTGATCTTAGAACGGCCGTACATTCCTTACTTCTGGATTTACTAGAAACTTAGAATTGGGCTCTTTTTCTGCTAGAACATCAAGCAAGTTTTTGGCTGCGACTTCTGCCATATTGGAGCGTGTCTGATATGTTGCGCTTCCAATATGCGGCAGTAATACTACATTTTTCATTTTCAAGAGTGGATTGGACCCTAGCAGAGGCTCAGTTTCAAATACATCGAGACCAGCACCCGCAATCTGATTGTGCTTAAGAGCCCTAACAAGATCAACTTCTTTTACGACCTGTCCTCTTGCAGTATTTATCAAGAATGCAGTCTTTTTCATCAATCTTAGTTTTGTACTATCTATCAGCCAGTGGCTGGCACTGTCCAGGGTTGTGTGTATCGACACAAAATCACTCTGAGCGAGCAGCTCGTCAAGCTCTGCATATGTTGCATTGAGCTCGGATTCAAGCTGCTGGTTCCTCTTGCGATTGTGGTAAATGACTTTCATATCAAATCCTCTTGCTCTGCGCGCTACTGCCGATCCTATTCTGCCCAGCCCAATTATGCCAAGGGTTGTGCCATGGATATTATAGCCGAGCATCAGGTCTGGACTCCATGCACTCTTCCATTTTTTGTTCTTGACATATTCATGTGCAGTTACAATATTGCGTGCGCAGGCAAGGATAAGAGCAAATGTCAAGTCTGCTGTCGCTTCCGCAAGGATATCTCCTGTATAGGTAACATAGATGCCCCTTGCTGTCGCTTCTTTGATATCGATATGTTCAAAGCCTGTACTGTATGAACTGATGATTTTAAGATTGGAACCTGCTTTGTCCATTACATGGGCATCAATATGATCCGTCAGCATACAGAGGATGCCAGCCTTGCCGACAATATTTTTCAATATCTCTTTCCTACTTGGCGGCCGGGGTTTTTTATTCAATGTTACTTGACATTCTGTTGAGAGGATGGAAAGGGCCGGCTCGAGTATCCTTCTTGTCACATAGACCTTCTTCTTACTGTCGTTGCTCACGGCACCATTAGCACTATCTGTATTTGAGTCATTATTATGTTTAATAACGCTAGCAAGCGTTTTGTATCCATGAAAAATGAATAAAAACTATAAAAATAGTAATTAATAATATATTTAGATAACGACTAAAATTGGTGAATACTATTTCAAAATGTCACGTATGCGGAAAATTTTTCGATTCAAAGAAAAAGTTGAAAGACCACAAAGATAACGATCACAGGATTTCATCAAGCCATATGACAGTCAATTCTGGTGAGGCTCTAGGAATAGTACGGGATATTTTATCCTCCAATGATGAGGTTCTATCTGTAGCTGTAATTAATAGAGGTGGACAAATCATTGCAGGTGAATCTAGAGCGTCTTTTAAAGAGCGATTTGAATTGGGCAATTTAGATGGGCAAAGTAGTTATGGTGGAACTCTTGCTGTTGCAACTCTCAGTGTGGTAAATGAAGCAAAAGCTGCTTTTGGAGAACCGCAAGCCATAATCACCATTCATAAAACTTGTAAATTGATGTTGGTACCAATGCTGTCATATAATACACTCATAGGAATTGTATTTGAGCGATCGGCTAATGTAGACAATGATAAGCTTGTCAATAAAATTGAAAGATTGGTTGCACATGCTCTTGACCGTGACCATCACCTGCGAAGCTAAACACCATTCAAATCTATTATTACGTTCTTTCTTTAAACTCAGGTCAAAATCGTCATTCGTGTTGCCATACCATGACCACTGTCTTTTCATTATATTTGCGTGTTTCAACCAACTAAAAGTTGTTATTTAGATTTAGTGCATTTCCTACAGTCTTTATCTGCATCTCAAAATTCTTTGCAACAGGGGTTAATTTTCTTGGCAGTATTGTTGTTTTTGTCGTCGTGAGGGGATGTTGTTCTTGCCTTTATTATATCATAATCCAGTGACTTGAAGGCTTTAAGAAAGATACGACCTTGTGTAGTAGTTTTGAATCTCTGAATATTGGGGTCATGGCTGAGCAAGCCTTTTTGAATTAGAGCTTGCCAGTATTCTTTCAATTTGGGATTGTTAAATAAAGCTCTATACATTATGTTGCTATTCATCGTCAACCTTTCTGTGTCATCATCATCATCCTCAGTACCATGATTTGCAGTCTGTAAGATAACAAGCATAATATTGATCGCATCTTTATCGTTCAACCTCTTCTCCAAATCAGAGGACAGGTATTATAAGTACCCTTATGTAGAAAAATACTAAAAGATTTATCAAATCTAGATAGACTTAACCTATCCGCTACAAGTATCGAATTATTTAGAGTTCCTTATCTGCATCTGTAAGAGTCTTATAGTTTCCCCCAATGGTAGCAGCTAAAGCCTTTGACATCGTCATCTTGTGTTTTTTGTGTTGAGGATGCTTCATAGCTTATCAAATCAGCAGCTTTGATGTCTCCACCAAATAGAAAGAGCCCATAATCACAATGGTAGTAATCCCAGCTATGCCTTCTTGTTTGCCTATCAGGATAGCTGGTCTTTCCCCAGACATGATAACTACTCGTAATTTTTGATTGCTTGTTACCAGCAGCAGAGCTACCGACACAGCCCACCGACTCTTTGCTTATGGCAATAAACTGAGGATGAATAATTTGGAGCATTTTCCGCCAAACCCCTCCTACTGCTCTGCACCGCAACAAACGTAAAAAAATCAGAGGCTGATGTCAATGCCGCATAGATATAAGAATAGTCTGAGTAACCCGATACGGTAGCTCGCATTACTATTGTAAACTCACAAAACACGAAACTTAAGCTAAAAGCATCATTCTCTTGTTCTTATCAAAGCAACAAACAATGAAGAAAGATATCACACTTAAAATAGTCTTTTATATTTTATCAATAGATTGATTCTCTATATTTTGTAATGTGTTATCAAACTCTGCTATTGCAATAGTATAATCCCCTTTTTGAAACTCTTCTGCTGCAATTCGCTCTCCTCCACTATCAACCCTATCGCCGATTCTTGTAATTACTTCAGCAAAGTCTCTTGATTGCCCTTCTCTTGAAATTATTGCATTATTGATTAGCACATCTACAATCTCTAAAATAGAAGAACCATCTCCCCTAGGCAACTGTGAATGTAGATTCCTCTGTGAGACGATTCGCATTAATCTACTGTGTAGCTGCCTGTTAGCAGTACGTATCTGATCCTCTGGATTGTCAACCGTCCATCTTCTATTATGGGTCATTGTACTTTATCTTCCTCCTGTATGCCAACAGCCAAAATAAGTTATTATCCAATAAGCGTTTCGATTGCATATACCTTATGCGGGTACGAAAGAAAATATGATATCAGTATCTATATACCTGATAACTACTCGTAATTTTTGATTGCTTGTTAATCATAATAGCCCGGCCCAGATTCGAACTGGGGTCAAGGGCTCCAAAGGCCC
>DAINRW010000131.1:0-3984 GCA_036741615.1 Nitrososphaera sp. | reverse complement strand
ATCTGGCTTGAACTGTATTTATGAGTCTCGCACCACAAGAATTAGAAAATAGCGCAAGCAAGTATGCAGCCGAGGCAATCAGGCTGGACTCTCAAGGGTCACGCGGAATGGCAATTAATTCATATCAACGGGCTATAGAGGCCCTCGTTAAACTAGTTCAGATATATCCAGATTACAAGCTAAATAAGGTATACATGGAGAGAGCCAATGCATATCAGAACAGGATCAAAGCCCTTCAGATGTCTCACGGTTTAGAAGAAGAGAGGGGCTCACCAACGCAAATTGGTAGTATAAGAATGGATCCTCCAAATGGGCATGGAAGTAAGCCCACATCTGGTAGTGTTTCCTTTTCGAATTCTAATACAGGTTCTGCTTCTGCGAGAGCTAGCGGAAACGTAGAAACCCTCAAAGCGGACTTTGACGACTTGGTGATGAAGGAAAAACCAAAGGTTAGCTGGAAGGAAGTCATAGGGCTTGAAGATGCGAAGAGGGCGATGCGAGAATCTATCGTATACCCGACAAAAAGAGGTGACCTATTCCCACTTGGTTGGCCACGAGGCATATTACTTTATGGCCCGCCAGGTTGTGGCAAGACATTACTTGCAGCTGCAGCTGCTGCGGAAATTGACGGCTACTTCATTAACGTTGATGCCGCATCTATGATGAGTAAGTGGCTAGGTGAAGCCGAAAAGAACATTTCAAAGTTATTCAAGATGGCTCGTAACCTAACTGAAAGCGAGGGAGTGCCGGTTCTGTTATTTATAGACGAGATCGATTCATTGCTTGGCACCCGCAATAGCGAAGTTGGGGGTGAGGTCAGAGTCAAGAATCAGTTCTTGACCGAAATGGACGGTATTAACGGAAAAAGTAAAGAATCGCAATTGTATGTTATAGGCGCAACAAACAAGCCTTGGAGCCTAGAGGTAGGCTTTCTGCGTAGGTTCCAAAAGAGGATCTACGTTACATTGCCAGCTAATCCGTCAAGGACGAACCTTTTTGTACAGTATACAAGCCCATTGAACGTCGATGGCACATTGAGGGTTGATGAACTCGCCAAAATAAGTGAAGGGTATAGCGCAAGTGACATCAAAGACATTTGCCAGTCAGTTCAACTACGTGTTGTAAATGAGCTATTTGAAAGTGGTATGGCGATGGAAGACGGTACCAATCCAAGGGCCATCAATATGAGTGATTTCAGGGAAATATTCAGAATCCGTAAACCAAGTGTCAGTGTTGACATGATAAGAGCTTATATGCGTTGGAGCGAGCAATTCAAAGCGCTTTGAAGACATACTTTTTTTCTTTTCTTCTTACCGGGAAGCGCAATTATCGTCTGCAAAATTTTTTGGCATCCTGCAAGGCCTTAAGTTGTTATACAGACCCAAACGCCTGTTCAATCTAATAGCTTCCCACAAAAACTTCGATGTTTTATAAAAAAGTGCGTGATTAGGTAACCTTGTTCTAGTTGGTGCTTGGTTGCTCGTAACCCTTTATATAACGAGACGAATGGAAAAAAACCGCAAATGGTTTTTGAAGATATGCTGCCCATCGGAGCTTCGATTGCCTCAATGGGCGTTGCGGCAGGGTTTGCCGTCTGGGTTGGAAGGCAGCAAAGCGGAACGGAAGAAATGATGAAAATTTCGTCTGCGGTCAGGGCTGGCGCAATGGCCTTCCTTAGAAGAGAATTTAAGATAGTAATACCAGTGGCGATCGCCCTTGCAGTGATTATTGCTTTTGCTTCAAGTTTCTCAAATGGAGTTGCGTTCGCAGTCGGCGCTGCGCTATCTGGGATCGCAGGTTTAGTTTCGCTCAGGATCACGGTCAAGGCAGCTGTGAGAGCCGCTCAGGCAACCGGAAAGGGTCTCGGCCCCGCATTTGCCTCCGCATTTAGGGGCGGCGCAACGGTTGGCCTATCAGTGCCGGCAATGGCGTTAATAGGGATCACTGTGCTCTTCTTTGTGTATCCTGACCCTCTGATGATTGCTGGAGTTGGTATTGGCGCAAGCCTCATCGCATTATTCATTAGAGCCGGCGGAGGCATCTTTACAAAAGCTGCAGACCTGGGAGCCGACCTTGTAGGGAAGGTTGAGGCAGGCATTCCAGAGGACGATCCGAGGAACCCAGCTACAATTGCAGATAATGTTGGCGATAACGTCGGTGATGCGGCTGGCATGGGCTCTGATGTCTATGAATCATACATTGTCACGATACTTGCCGCCATGCTGCTTGGTGCACTTATCGCCCCTGGAAGTCTAGAAGCAATAGGCGGCGAAAGATTCGGGCCGACAGTACTTCCATTGGTGGGGATCGAAGTAAACCCAATGGTGCTTTACCCTATGCTGATAGGAGCTTCAGGCTTGATAGCGTCAATAATAGGTGCCATGACAATAACTTCAAGAAAGATATCTGACCCAATGAAGCCGCTCGATATCGCGTTTATAGTAACCGCTGCAATAGCCATTGGGCTCAACTTTCTGTTCACAACCGCCTTTCTAGGCTATAACCTACTATCGTATTCACTGTTTGCAACCACGGTCGTGGGAGTGATACTCGTACCAGTAATACAGAGAATTACTGACTATTTCACCAACTCCAAGTACAAACCCGTGCAGGAGATTGCAGACTCGACCAAGTGGGGATACGCCTCTAACACCCTCACTGGCATCGTCATGGGCATGCGATCAACCGGCCCCTTTATGGTTGCCATAGTCGTTGTACTTGGCGTTTCATATGCCATTACTTATGGAGTGACTCAGGACCCGCTGATGGGAATCTATGGTACAGCGATGGCTGCAATGGCGATGCTCAGCCTTGCGGGGATCGTTCTTTGTATTGACGCATTTGGGCCAATAAGCGACAATGCTGGCGGGATTGTTGAAATGACTAACATGGGTGAAGATAATCGAACAATAACCGACAAGATAGACGCCGCTGGCAATACCACCAAGGCTATAACAAAAGGGTTCGCAATTGCAAGTGCAGGCCTTGCTGCACTTGCCATTATACAGGCGTTTCAGCTTGAGGCTGACAGGTTATTTCCAGCAATGATGTTTGAATACTCGCTTTCAGATGTGAGGCTTGTAATAGGGCTTTTGGTAGGTGGCCTCATCCCATTCTTTGTAACAAGCCAGCTTATCGCAGGAGTCAGTAGGTCAGCTTCAAAGATGGTTGACGAAGTGAGGCGTCAGTTTAAGGAAAAGCCCGGCATAATGGACCGCACAGAAACTCCAGACTATGCTAAATGCGTGGACATTGCAACTACTGCAAGCCTAAGAGAGCTTTGGAAGCCCGCACTCGTCACAATTGCGGCCCCAATAGTAATAGGAGTATTGTTGGGTCCAACCGCAGTGGCAGGAGTGCTGATGGGTGCCGTGGTAAGCGGGCTGTTCCTTGCGTACCATCTTGCAAACAGCGGAGGCGCATGGGACAACGCCAAGAAATACATCGAGATGCAAGGTAAGAAAAAGACTGAGGCTCATTCAATCGCAGTAGTGGGAGACCTGATTGGTGATCCATACAAGGACACGGCTGGGCCAGCGCTCAACACGGTAATTAAGCTGCTCAACACTGTAGCTATAGTGTTTGTGCCAGTATTCATCGCAATATTGCCCCTGTAATGAGAGTTCAAAATATAACGGAGTGTCCCCTACTGATGAGCGAAGGAAGGTATAGTTGGCACATCGCAAGAGGACATTAGCGCACATTATCGACTAATAATACTCGTGAGAAAGTATAGGCAAACTGGCATAGATAGACCCGGTAGTTTCTGCTTCAGAGGAAAAAATTATAGGTTCAGAATAATTTGTAGACAATGTTTCAAATGACAGTCTAATGAAATTGTGCGGCATGCAACTGGTTCGACAGCTTGTAGCATTCTCCCTTAAGAGTAGTGTTATAGACGTCATAATGCCTGCTATAGAATGTGTAGCAATTATGCTAACCATAACAATGATAGAAAGACATAAAATTTTCATCTGTGTAATT
>DAINRW010000130.1:0-4030 GCA_036741615.1 Nitrososphaera sp. | reverse complement strand
TGTATACCAAGTCGTTCAAAAATTCTCGACTGAGTGGCATTATTTTAGAATAATACTAGACTAGAATGTGTCTTATTGGGGGCAGACATACACACATGTCGTCCAAGTAGTCATGGCTCTTCGTTATTATTATAGCATTTTTGGCGCGGGTTGACCAAGGCTATTGGTTACGATAGAGGTAAGGGATGACCATCAAAAAAATTTACCACTTGCACCTGCAACCTTAATTGTTCTTCTTTTAAGAAATAGCATAGACAAATAATATAGTCCTGATTTTTGAAGCTGAGTAACTTGCTTCCTGCTTAAACCCCACAATAAGTACACTAGAATGAAAAAAGAAAAAAAGGAGAGCGTTTCTGTGTTTCGATTCCTAAAAAAGAGAGAAGGACTTTAGGATATCCCACAAGATAAGACAGCCCTGTTCCTTGACAGCAAGTTCTCACATTATCGACATGGTCCCTGTTCTGGCCATGTTAATTATTCGTCAAGGTCGACACATGTTGTGTCATCGTTTGGGTCATCATCCCATCCATGCTCTTCACACTCATCGCCTTCCAAATGGACAACAGCCAAGTATGTTTGTTCAGTTCCATCTGTAAATGATACTGTCCACCACAAGAATATTTCAAAGCCAATCTCACTTGCTGTATATCCATCGCCTAAAGCATCTGGGTCTCCTCCACCTGGTACAGCATTAAGATATGTCTGAAAATACACGTCTCTGTCATCACCCTCACCCTCATCTACAAGCTCAATATCTGTATGCAAGTAGTCGTTTGAGTTTCCTTCATCGTCATTTACAGAAAGTTGGGCACTTTCCACATTGAGAACGCCAGATCCCTGTGGAACTATAAGGCTAAACTCCTCACCAAACGAAAGTGTTCCTTGAGGGTCTATGTCATAGTCTGCAGTTCTATCTTCAGGAGGTCCATTTTCAAGTTGAAGTTCAGATAGTTCGCCATCAATTTCGATGTATGCTGGTGGGATTTCCTTTCCATTGTCTTTTTTGTCGTCGTGCTTTTTATCATGGTGGCGGTCGTCCTTATCTGATTTTGTTGCAAATGCCTCTTGTCCTGTTGATAGCAAATAGGGTGGCGCTAACAGTGATATAATACCCATAGCAACAACGGTTAGAGTTGCTATTTTTCGTAAGGTATTATTCTTCCTGTCGTAATTAGGATACATTATTGAATTTAAAGTGGAAAAACCTTGTTAAGATTATGCTCTTAGGACTATAGAGGGAGACTCTGTAGCTATGTGCTTTGAATTTCTGTGATTGTTTTAACCACTTTATAATACGATAATGTAGGGCATCATTGGGGCGCCTGAAAGGAGCCAACAAAGCCTAAGATAGCGTGTGGAGGACACTACATTAAACCCCTCCCTCCAAGATGCTAGCTGAATTAATAACCAGCCATGTGTTGCTTGGCTTCATCAAAAAGCAGGATGAAAGGAGCCATCACTCAAGGATAATCTTTTCAAGAATACTATTAGTAATACCTTGGCGATTGTGTTTCAGAGGACGACAACAAGACATGTATATTTTGTGCTGTCGTCGATGCGAACAGCTCCTTTTGCGTAATTCTCTTCGTTTTTTTTAAACCTGTAATTCCTGTCCTCCTAGTCTTTCAACCCCTCTTTGAGGGAAGTAAGCACATGCGCTGATGACCATCAAGAAGGTTGTTGGTGAATAAATTGACTATTACACCAAATTTGGGCAATATTTCTATATAATTGAACCATTTATTCATAATTATATTTCAACATGCTATTTAGTCTGAAATAATTATAAAGTGCTGGGAAGTGGTAAATAAGAGTAAGACAGACAAAGTTATCCAGATTCTAGAGACTGTAAATAATTATGAGGATGTAAATGATTATGAGGATGGTGGGAAAAAAGGTATTACTCTGGAGACGATAATGAATCATGTATCTCTTGGCAATACCCCGATAGAACAATATCTTAAGTCCCTTGTTGAAAATGATTTGCTCAACTATGACTCGTATACCCAGACATTCAAGATTACTGAAAAGGGTCTAATACTTCTTCAAGGTTACAAGAAGATAGACCAAGAGCTAAAGGAAAAACAAATTTAGATATGGTAGAAAGAGAATAGCTGATGAGTATTTTTCATTAACCTCATTGCATGCTTGAACTCGCACACACTTTTAACAAAAGAATTTATCTGTACCTCAACATAGGGTGCATACAATATGACTCAAAAATAGCCTGCAATACAGAAACATTTTCTTTCAAGATACTAGCAAGTTATATTGAGGCTTTAGGACGCCTCCCACCAATCTTGCAATTTCATCTAGGGTCTTATCGTTGTCTACACTAGCTGAGCGCTTCTGTGCAAGTCCTATGAGCATATTGTATAATGGCACAGATATCAACATCAATTTACAATTTCTATAAATGGTGATTAGGGCTAGTGGTTCTCCAAAAGCATCATTTACCTCATTTGCTATGCTGTGAGCTGCATTTGCTAGTTCCACTATCTTTATTCCCCTCAAGTCTTCCTACTTCAAATTGCTTTCTAAAAGATTCACTAGATTTAGTGGCAATGATATTTCCACTCTTATCAATTACGCCTGCAGATAGAATCTCTTCATTGAACGATAAAATATCATCTGCTATTCTTTCAGCCTAGCTAGAGCTGACTGTCATCTCTTAACTTAGTATTCTGCGATCTTATCAAGGTGATGGTTTAGTAAGCCCTCTCCCCCAAAAAAGGTGCTAGTTTGTTTAATAATCAGCCATCTGTTTCGATGCTTCGTTCTCCATGGGTATCATAACCTTACAGCAAATGATAGATGAAAAAATTTCATTCTTGCGAGAGCAGATCAATCCCCAAAATAAACTAGAACTAAACAGCACATTCCAAATTCAGATAGACACTATTAGGTCTGCTGCTGACGACCGGGAAAAAGTTGAATCTATTATCATGCAAAGGAAGGAACTATTAAAGAATAGTAAAGACATACAAGAGACAGATAGGTTGCTTACAGAGCTCGAAGCTTTGGAGGGGCTGCAGGCGCAAATAGTAGTTTTTACTCTTGAAGACAAGAGTGAAGCAGTTGGATATTATTAGATACTAATGCTGTTGTAGTATGTGTGGGAAAAACTAAGAAGTTCGTTAGAGCAAGTGAATATCCACTGGTATGCTGGAAATGTATGATAATCAATGCGAGTTCCTAAGAATGCTTTTTGATCCTCTAAACAAACAGCAGAGTTACTTCTTCCTTTCTTCTCGTTCTTTTGTCTCTTTTTCTTCTCCAAGAAATTCAATCGTTGGTCGTTGTCGTACAGCACTACCAGTAGCAAGATCGTCCCTACGATCTATCAACAAGCGAATTAGAGCACCGAATCCATCGATTAACAAGTATCTCTTTCCCTATCTTCTTCTAATACTAACAGACTTTTATTATCTTCCTTCTGAGTATTTGAGGAGATAGGAGTTAAGGTCATAGGTTAGTATCATTTTAAATAGATGAACTAACTACCATATAAGACACAATGTTATTCCATCTTATTTTAGAATGATATAATAAATGAGTTAACTCACAATTGTCTATTCTTGACAGACAGCAAAGGCTACTACGCAGTTCTTGGAGTTTCGGAGAAAGCCAGCTACAAACAGATCAAGTACGCCTATAGGCGGCTTGCCCGAAAATACCATCCGGATAGAAATAACTCAGTTTATGCTGAAGAAATGATAAAAAAGATAAACACTGCGTTTGAAGTTCTGTCAGATGAAACAAAGAGGGCGCAATACGACAAGAGGGAATTTGACAATTCGTTTGAGATGGCACAGTCAAAACATGAGCAAGTGCACACAATTCCTAAGTCACGGAAAATGGCAAATGAAAGTGAGGTTGCAGACATTTTCAATGGGCAATATTTGCCTGATATACCAAGGGGCAGATTCCACATAATTGTTGAACCTTCGCTATGTATGGCATTTGGGAGTTGCGAGGTTCTTGCGCCAAAAGTTTTTGTAGTGGAAAAGAACAAAATGGTCAATCC
>DAINRW010000129.1:0-4036 GCA_036741615.1 Nitrososphaera sp. | reverse complement strand
TACATATGCAACCGTCAAATATTGAGGACATCCTGCCACCTGAGAAAATAGCATTCATCGCTTATAACATAGGTATTTTTGAATCCGTTCAGAAGTTCGGCAGTCTTATTACCAGTAACAAGATAACTGGCCCGATGGATCCAGCCAAAGTAGCGGAGCTTCTTGAGGAAACACGTGCATTTTATGATGCAGAGATGATCGCACAGCTTATCAACAGTATGTTAGCGCAAAGGACAAGCATGAATCTTAATTCTCCTCCAACAATTGGGAGGGTCACAGCAGGCCAAGTAGACTATGTCATCAGACAGCTAAAGGCAGCAGGCATATCAATTAATAAATAACACACTATAATCAGATGACGACCTGTAGGATATCAATACGATCAACCTTGTGAGAGTTTAACCAATTACATGATTGTGCGCTTGTTGTATATTCTCTCAGGACTGTCTAAGTTTTAAGCTGCTTCTGAAACAGAATCATCATGGGGTTACTAATAATATTAATAATTGTATGACTGATAATTCTTCACTCGATTTTCGCTAGAGTAGAACTCCAAAATCGTTAAGACACTTGCTGAATTGCAATAGATTATGGGCCTGATAACATGGATAGCAATTGCGGTAATAGCCCTTGTAGTTATCGGGCTTGGGGTAGGTGTCTTCTTTTCCGGATTGATAAGAGGTGCTGAAATAATTGGTAACAACCCTGCAGTGCAAAATATTACCCAAGAGGCTAAAGAATTTGTCAATAGTAACATCCAGGGAAGTAGTATTAGCTCCCGCGTCTTGGTGATAACCACTAATGAGGCAAGATATGGAATCGGTGAGCCTGTGACAATCACTGTCAAGAATATAGGTGACGAAACACTGACCTTTTCTGACTCTGCACTGAGTCTAAAGTTTCAGAACACTAACACTGGCCAGATGTACGGTGTTGCTACAGCCCAAGTTATAACTGAACTAGTGCCTGGGGCATCGAAAATACTAACTTGGAATCAACAGGATGGCGACGGCAATAATGTTCCTGCTGGAGATTATACTGCCACAGTGCAGACTATATCATCATCGTCTTCTTCTTCTCCGGGTGTCTCAGCTCAAGTCAGCTTCGAAATTACAGGATAAGCACGGCTCCACTTATAACAGTGGTCCACAAGCCATCTTTGTGGCCTTCTGCGGACTGGGTAAAGTTCTGTGTTTTGTAGATCTTGTTTGACAGCCTCCACTGTTCCTCTTTTTCACTCCAAGCTAAACTTGGATCATTTGGCAGCCCGAGGGTAGTTGCAAGCATTTCCATTGCCATGTCTTCGGCATAGTCCCCCGCCTTTTGCGCAGTCTCGCCTGTAGAGTGATGCTCTGATAGGTATCCGTGCTGACTTCCATCTGCTGGCCTTGCCAAACCAATTGATGCTGCAATAAGCCTGTTGGGCTCATTAGTGGCTGATCTTGCCATTATTGTAAATACAATCTGTCCCGGTTGCAAGTATTTTCTCCCTTCCTGGCGGCTGATAACTTTACAATGCGGAGGAAGTATGCTTGATACTGACACCAAATTGAGGTCTGCTATGTCCGCATCTCTGAGGGCAAGCTCAAAACTTGTCAAATAATCCTTGTGAGTGCCTCTACCCTTGGTGAAAAATACCTGCGTGGGGATATTGTGGATAGGATTGGCAGCAGTATCGGAACCTTGTTGTTTCATACAAATGTTTAACATACAAACCAAATTAGAATTAACAGCGTGCCGTCATCAATATTGCAAATATATAGCATAGATAATGGCAAGATTGGAGCGTTGAAGATCCACTCGATGCCAGTTGGTAAGAAGTATGCGGTAAAAGTAATGGGCATAATAAATACCAGCCCTGAATCCTTCTACAAAGGCTCTGTCAAAACTGGCGAGCAAGAAATAGCAGCAACAGCCAAGCAGATGCAACAGGATGGCGCTCATATTATCGACATTGGAGGGATGTCTACTGCGCCTTATGTGCAGACAGTGCTTGTACCAATTGAAGAGGAAATAAGAAGAGTCACAGACGCCATCAAGGTCGTCAGGAGCGTCTGCGACTTGCCGCTTTCGGTGGATACACCAAGGGCCGCTGTTGCAAAAGAAGCAATAGCAGCCGGCGCAGATGCGGTTAACGATGTAACTGGACTAAAATACGATAGCGAAATGGCAGATGTTGCAGCAAAAGCTGGTGTAGCTATGATAATCGGCGCATACAGCAAAGTGCCTGCTATGGGCAGAATAGTTAGTACTCTTGGTGCATTGAAGGAAAGCATAAGATTGGCAAGTGAGGCGGGCATCAAAGATATAATAATTGACCCTTCTATAGGCTTCTTCCGTCAAGAAGGGAAAAATCCCTTTTTCACTAAAATGACAGACATGCCATGGTATGCACGTGATATTGAAATCCTATCCAACCTGCACAAGCTTACCACGCTCAAAAAGCCGATCTGTATATCTGTCTCTAGGAAATCTTTCATTGGGCACCTGCTGAACCTGAGTGCGGCACAAGATCGCCTGCTACCCTCAATAGTATGTGAAACGATTGCCGCTCTTAATGGTGCAAACATCATTAGAACACATAATGTTCGTGAAACGGTGCAGGCTGTAACTCTACTGCAGTTGTTGAGAGTTTAGGTTGGCAAACGCTTATAATGCTTCAGAGCTGATACACGTCAAGGAAATAGTTGGACATTGTACAGGGTCTGACATTTGATGACGTGCTTCTCGTTCCTAAACGGTCGCCGATAGTTTCTAGATCTCAAACAAACCTGCGCACCAAGTTGTCACGTAACATTACACTGAATATACCAATCATAAGCGCTAACATGGACACCGTCACTGAATCAGGCATGGCAATTGCCTTGGCAAGAGAAGGTGGTATTGGAATTATCCATAGATTTATGACAATAGAGGATCAGGTAGACGAGATCCTAAAGGTCAAGCGTTCCGAGTCTGTAATGATAGAACAACCATATACTGTCAAACCTGATTTGACAGTGGCAGAAGCGAAAAAGGCTATGGCAGAGTTCAGCGTCTCAGGTCTGCTTGTCGAAGAGGGAGGCAAGCTCCTTGGCATAATAACAAGGCGCGACATCACATTTGAAAAGAATAACAAACTCAAGGTGTCAGAGCTTATGACAAAGGATGTCATTACTGCCAAGGCCGGCATTACTATAGATCAAGCAAAGGAAATTTTGCACAATAAAAGGATAGAGAAGTTGCCAGTGATTGATGATAAAAAACACATCGTTGGGCTTATTACCAGCAAGGACATCTTAAAAATGGACCAATACCCACATGCATCAAAAGACAGGAAAGGCAGACTGCTAGTAGGAGCTGCAGTCGGCGTCAAAGGAGATTATTTGGAGCGTACAGAAGCGCTGCTCGAGGCCGGGGCAGATATTATTGTAGTCGATATTGCACACGGCCACAGTGAAAACGCTATCAATACAGTGCACATGATTAAAAAGGCATTTCCTAGCTGTGAGCTTATTGCAGGCAATGTTGCTACAGGCGAAGGCAGCCGCGACCTCATCAAGGCAGGCGTCGATGCAATCAAAGTGGGAGTAGGATCTGGCTCAATATGTATAACAAGAGTCGTAACGGGTTCAGGTGTGCCGCAACTGACCGCTGTAATTGATAGCGTCAAAGTAGCACGCGATTACGGGGTACCAATAGTATCTGACGGAGGTATCCGCAACTCTGGGGACATTACCAAGGCATTAGCCGCAGGTGCATCGTCAGTAATGATAGGAAGTCTCTTTGGTGGGACAGATGAGAGCCCAGGCAAGACCCTTGTCAAAAACGGCAAAAAATACAAGATGTATCGGGGCATGGCATCATTTTATGCATCATTAGGTAGGAAATACCGTGAAGCAGGACCTCAGGTAGTGGACTCTGATGATCTAAACGATTATGTCCCAGAAGGTGTTGAGGCGATGGTCCCATACAAAGGAAGCGTAGTAGAAATAATAAGACAGATGGCAGGTGGCCTGCGATCAGGACTCAGCTATTGTGGTGCAAAAACCATTCC
>DAINRW010000128.1:0-4084 GCA_036741615.1 Nitrososphaera sp. | reverse complement strand
CCAGCCAGCCAGCAAATTTGCAACAACTACAGTATATAATCGTTCGACCATCATCTATTTGGAAGGATACCTATCCTGACAGTTTCAACGCCAAGGTTCTCAAGTCGGTCCGCAAGACCATTGAGGCCTATTGAGTCCCCCCCCAGATGTCCCATTACCACAAGGTTGCCTTGCAGCTTTTCTTCTCTCATTTTTACCAATTCGCCGTAATCTATATGCAGATAGATGACTGTAGAAACACCATACTGGAAGTATGCTTTAGCAATGTTAAAGCCGCCATTAGTGCCTGCAGCTACTACCAAACTCCAGTGGCCTGCTTTGTTGTTTTGATTCCCAAACCGTACTCGTACCTTGGTTGCAGCATGGTGGAATTCCGGGATCTTGCTAATAGACTTGACGATATCTGATACGTATTCTGTCTTGCCAGCTTCGATAGCACGCAATATAACCTGCCGCATGTATTCATCGCATGGCTGGTGGATATTGACAAGAGGCATGCCAAGCACCTTGGCAGCTCCTATAACGTCACTATAAATATCAGCATGATTACGTGTCTCGATCCGCTCCTTAAGCTTCTCAACTGCAACTCTTGCTATTTTCTTTGGTACACCATGCTCTACCATATAGTCGATGTGCCTATCAAATACCTTGTAAAAATTGACTGCAGTAGTACCGATGGGATGGTGGGCAATAACCGCATCACACTGAAGCTGCTTTGCAAGCATCAGCTCTGCGGTGCCTATGTCTATTCCGATCAGCACTTTGCTTATGTTCTTACCTTTTATGTGCACTGCACTGTCTGCGGGCATTTTCTTCCAACCCGCAAGCTCAAGCCCTACTTTCATTATTCTATCGGTATCTACAGCCACCATGACAACCAGTCACATGGTGAAAAATTTAAATCTGATCTGCAAGTCAATACCAAAGCCAACATGAGCTGCTCAGATGAGCACGTTTCACACTCAATACAAGACAACCTGATCCAGATCACACCACAGCTAAAAACAAAACTGCAGAAGGCTAAGTATGGGGTCTACAACCACTCTGCAGTAGAGCTTTGCCACTGGACAAAAAAGTCATTTGCTGACGGTGGTAATTGCTATAAACACAAGTTCTATGGCATATCTACTCATCAGTGCATGGAGATGACCCCTACTGCAATGAACTGCGAAAACAGGTGTATTTACTGTTGGCGTCCAACAGAGTTTTATGATACGCTGCGTATGCCTGAGGAACTGGTTGATGAGCCTGACATCATAGTGGAACAATTGATGGCTGAGCGAAAGAAGCTGATAAATGGTTTTTATGGCAACCCTAAGAATAATAAGAAAAAGCTTGATGAATCGCTGTTGCCAGCCCATTATGCAATTTCGTTATCAGGCGAACCGACGATGTATCCCAAACTGCCGCAGCTGATAAAATACTTAAGTTCGCTCAAGGCGACTAAATCGATTTTTCTGGTAACAAACGGCCAAGAGCCAGACATGCTAAGAAGACTGGCCTCCGAAGACGCATTGCCTACTCAGATTTATCTATCTACCAATGCGTCAAACAAGAAAATGTTTTATCGAATAAACCGACCACGTCATCGGGATGCATGGGAGCGCTGGTTGGAGAGCCTGAAGTTACTTGCAACCCTCAATACCAGAACGGTACTTCGGATGACTCTGATAAGAGGATATAACGACAAATACAATTTTGTTAGAGAATTTGCAGATATGATGGTGCAAGGCAACCCTCACTTTATTGAGCTGAAATCTTATATGCACATTGGCATGTCGACTCAGCGGTTAGAGCAAGACCACATGCTAGAAATGGATGAAATAAGGAACTTTGCAGCAGGCCTGTGTGCCAAGATGCATTCATTTAAGATAATGGATGAAAGTGAGATTTCAAGGATAGTAGTGCTACAAAATAAAGTGCGCTATGTCGATAGGTGGATCAAGGAGTATTTTGAGGGCAATCACCACCAGAGTACATTTTGATCTTATAAGGTTAAAGACAAGAGTGCAAAGCTTTCCGTCTCACAGCTTTTTTAAGAGACTGATGTGGTAGGAAAGTGATCATCTTTCTTAAAATCTGATCTTTCAACTCCTATACAGAATCATCGTGTCGCTATCATTATTGACGTCGTTGCCGTCCTCTTCTGCGTTGAATAGATAATCCCTTATTTTTGCGTCTTTCGAGGGAAGGTACTTTGCATATTATGTTTCTTCCTTACATAACTCCTAGTTCTCTTAAAAAATATTCTGTAATTGCGCCGCTGAAATCATTTCTTGCAAATCCTCATATCATGTTCGTGGCTCAGGAAGAATGTTCCCTCGAATGATAATTCCTGCATTAGAGCTTTAGGTACCATTGGGCAAACTTTTCTAATGCTCTTTTGCGATGTGAATATTCATTCTTGCTATCGTCCAGCTCCGCAAATGTGAGGTCAGTGCCATCAGGCACAAATATAGGATCATAGCCCCAGCCGCCCTCTGTTATCCTATCAGTTATCCTGCCGTTAACCCGCCCCTCGGATATTGACAATATTCTTCCATCATAGAAGGCGATCACGGACAGGAAGTATGCTGACCGATTGGTTGAGCCAGCAAGTAATTTTAGTATACCGTCGTTTCCAATAGTTTTGAATACGAATGAAGAATACTGGCCGGGAAATCCCGAAAGGCTGTCAATAAAAAGACCGTCATCTTCTACTATGATCTGCCTCTTCACTTTTGCAAATGCAGCTTTTGCCTTCTCCCTTGCTATTTCCTCAAGCGAGTCCGATTGGATTTCAACAAGATGGGTATGCGAAAAATCAACAGCAATGCTTCTGGTCAAAAGTATTGATTGGACTTCAAAGAACTTATTTTGATTGGTGCTTGCAAAGGTTATGGTTTCTATGATCTAGGTCATCCTCGCATATCTTCCCCGCTGCTCTATATTTCTGACATTTTCTAAAATTTTCTCTGTATTTTTCCTGCCAGCTACACTAGCATAACCTTCTACAAACCAGGGAAAGGCTTTTCGGATTGCTACGTGTGCACTGGTAAATATTTCCTTTATAAGTCGGACATCGGTTGCCATGTCCTCAATTCGCTCGGAATAATAGGAAAGGCCAAAGTCTAGAAGTACAAGTCTTTTTTCATTCATCACAAAATTTGAAGTCGTTAGATCTCCGTGGATAATATTGCTTGTGTGCAACAGTGCAGCACAGCGACCGATCTTGTAGCATATATCCAGGGTTAGTATGTCTCTGGCGTTTTGCCCTTCAATAAACTCCATTATTATTTCAGCCTTACAAGGGTCAACGAAATATACATAGGGAGTCATGACACCTGCAGACTTGGCATTAGACATGAAACTTGCTTCATGTATTGTCCTATGCTTTCGGATAGTGGAATCTAGCTTTGGATGGCGGTAGGATTTGGGCAAGCGCACTTTGGAGATCGCCTTCTTGTAATCCCACTCTACGATATAGATATCGGCTTCTGCTCCCCTTTTTATCAGCAAAGGCTGCAATAGTAATATAGGTTCTGCTCTGAAGATAAAAATGTGGTGAGTTTTGAGCCAGCACCAGGCGAAAAAATAATCCTTGACGAGGACTGCTCTGAAGACAAGCTAAAAAGCGGAATTCTCTTGCTGACTGACCATAGATTGGTATTTCAGAGAACACAAGGCAGAATAGCAACACTTTCAAAAAAGGAGACTGAAGTTGTCCTTGATGTACCGCTTGATAAGATAGCATCAGTCAGGTCTGAAGGATTCCTCGTTAAAAAACTGGTGGTGATTGTAGCAGGAGATCAGGTCTACAAATTTGGTGTGTTTAACAACGGCAAGTGGGAGCGTCAGATAAAGCAGATAATTAACGGCGCCAGATGACATCCACAGTATCAAGTCGCCACGATTGTTGCACAGTCGACTCCTGCACTTGGATATTTATTTTTGTAGCCAGATATTCCTGCAATGCAGTCCATGCGATCTGAGCACCATTGTCGCCGGCGAATTTGATTGGGCAAACAAACAATTGGGCATCTTGCCGACTGCATACACCATCGAGCATCTGAGCAAGTCTCTTATTTGCTGCTACTCCACCTAC
>DAINRW010000127.1:0-4113 GCA_036741615.1 Nitrososphaera sp. | reverse complement strand
CAGTGTATCTAAAGATACAATCAATATTAAAACTAGGCGTTACTTTTACTAGTCCTTCTCTCAGACTAATTTCTTACCATTTGAGGAAAGTATTCAGCCTCTAGCTCAATCACCTGCTCTTCTGTTTCTGCAGATGCATAGTCATCCAGAAGGTTTGCGTTGAGCTGAAGAAATGTGTGGCCCCATTTGAACTTGTCCATCATTCCTACTGCAAGATCCTTTTCATTTAGGATGTAGAGTGCACCTGCAAGTGCCTCAACACTCGATAACTTGCCTAACTTGGCATAGTTGGTCGGGTTAGCAGCAAGCATAGCTGGAAGTCTTCGAGGTATTCCCCGAGCAGCAAGACGTCGATGTTTTAGTACCTCATCTGCGCGTTCCCATGAGCAGTCAATAGCACATACAGAATCTGCTCCAGTTTGATCACGTCTCGAAACAGTATGTTCTGAAAATGGGTCAAGCACAATAGTAGTCCTTGAGATAAATTTGACCTGCAATGCCAAGCGGAACCTAACCAACTTGGCTGCCGTACACTTGAATGGATCATCTTGATGTAGCATGTAGACTAACGGTTTCATACCAAATACATCATGCTTACCCAAGACCATTAAAGTTTTTATTCGCTTGACTTTCACTTGTTGCATGCCGCCAGCGATATCTACAATCCATTTTCCATTTGAATTAAAAAAGGATCAGCTGGAGGCTGCCAAAGCATGGATTAATAACGGCTGCCGTGGATCTGTCATTTTTAGTACAGGCACTGGCAAGACAGAGATCGCATTTGAGTGTGCAAAGTTGGCAGCAAAGCTGTCAGGACGTGATCACTTTACAATATTGTTTTTGGTTCCAAGGATAGTGTTGATAGAGCAAAACGTCACACGTCTGCGACGTTATGGCATCTCAGATGATCACATAGGCATCTACTACGGTGAGCGCAAGGAGGTTAAAGAGATCACCATTAGCACATACCAAAGTGCCATCAATAATTATAACCTCATAAGGGGTGCTAACATGGTAATACTTGATGAAGTTCATCTTGTCAGCGAAAGCGCAGCTGCATTTGACAGCATCTTTGATATTATTGTAGAAGATTCGCACAAGGCAATTCTAGGACTTACTGCGACCATAAATGAAAAGGATCCAAAATATCAAACAATTCTAACTGTTGTCCCACCCGTAAAGAAATACATGATAAAAGATGCAGTGACAGATGGCAGGCTCGCCAAGCCAATTGTCAGAGCGGTGGAAGTCAGCTTTACATCAGAAGAGCAACAAAGTTATGACGAGGCAAGTGCTGCGATAAAAGATATCTCAAGAAAGCTTCAGGCCTATGATCCAGTGAGGATGACCAAGATACTAATGCACGGCGGATCGCGGGCATCAATGGCAAAAATGTGGTTTGCGCATGTGCGAAAACGCAAAGAGTTGCTCAGTGCCACCAAACAGAAGTTACTCAAAGCAGCAGAGTTGATTAAGAGGCATACAGGTGAGCGCATTATGATTTTTAGTGAAACTATCGACTCAATTCAGCAACTAAAGGCAATATTAGAGGCAAATGGAATACCGGCTCAAACAATACATAACGGAATCAAACCAAAAGAGAGGAAGGAGATCTTGGAAAGCTGGGGTAAAGATTATTTTCCTTTACTGTCGGTACACACGCTTGAGATTGGATATGACGTGCCGCAGGTCGGTATTGCAATAATCATTGCGAGTACGTCTAATATGAACCAGGTCGCACAGAGGATCGGGCGAGTGGTAAGAAAAGTAGATGGAAAGGATCAGGCCCTTGTATATGTAGTCTATGTTAGAGGTACCAAAGATGACAATGTGCTAAAGGTGGTCAAGGCGGCCATTGAAAAGGAAGATGAAAGAACTGCAACTGCTCGTGTCTCTAAGGGCAAGAGACCTACGCACGGTCAAAAGACAATTACAAAATTCTCATAGGTCCATGCAGGTAGACAACATGCCACCTACGTGCTCAAAGTATGAATCAATGTCCATCTCGACTACCTTACCTGCATCAATATTTATGATGTAGGTTATGTGTAGTCGGCCATTAAGAATCTCATCTTCAGTCACCGGGGGATTCTTGTAATATTTATCACATAATACTTTCACTTTTCTAATTTCGCTTTGTCTCCTGTCACGAGGCGGACGCCGGAACAGCGAGGGTATTGGAAGGACGCTGACAGGCGGAGTCGCCAAGACAAACTGATTTGCATGTTTGCTATACCGTGCTATCTTGCTTGCAATCCTGGCGGCATAATAGGACAAGGGATCGAGCGCATGTTCAGGGGGAATAAAGCCTGTTTCAATTTCAACAATGGCTGCGCCGTCCCCTTTTTCCGCATACACATCGCAGATCAAAATATCTGTCAGTTGCTTTTCTACGTCAACTTTATAGCCGTATCGGATCAGGTGCTTGGCGCATACAAGCTCCATCGCTGAATGATTTATCTTGACAAGGTTTCTCATATAGAGCTCGATGAGTCTGTTCTTTACAAAATTCATTCTCTCCACCATTTCTTCAGGCTCGCTGGCTGACATTCTATCAGAAAGCGATGTCACATCTGCAACAAAGCGTTGTAAATCCAATTATCACAACAGTATAGCAAAGAATAGTTTTAAAGATGATGATGCTAGTCAATCAGCAACATTAAAAATTCCCCCAGAAGCATGCTTATGTTAGAATGTCACTCTCAACAATCAATAAGATAACGATCCTTGGGTCTGGTATTATGGGCCATGGTATTGCTCAAGTATCTGCAATGGCAGGCTACAATGTAGCCTTGCGAGACATCGAACAAGCTTTTCTTGACAAAGCAATGGAGAGAATAAGATGGTCGCTCAACAAACTAGTTGAAAAACAGAAGGTATCACAGGCAGAGGCAGACAAAATCTTTGCTAGAATTACACCGGTGGTTGACTTGAAACAAGCACTCAAGGGTGCAGACTTGCTCATTGAAGCAGTGCCAGAGGACATGAACTTGAAAAGGAAGGTATATGCAGAGGTCGAAAACTCTGCAGAGAGCAAGACGCTTTATGCTTCAAACACAAGCACTCTTCCAATAACGGAAATGGCAGCACTGACAAGCAGACCAGAGCGTTTTATTGGCCTTCACTTTTTCAATCCTCCACAGCTAATGCCCTTAGTCGAGGTGATACCAGGAAACAAGACCAACCAAACCATGATTGACATGGCAACAGGTCTTGTGCAGAAGATTGGCAAGCAGCCAGTGCTGTGTAAAAAAGATGTTGCAGGCTTTATTGTCAACCGTATCTTTATACCACTTGTTCACGAAGCCGTATATTGCCAAGAAAGAGACAACGTTTCAATGACTACTATCGACTCGGCAGTCAAATTTAAGCTCTCATTCCCAATGGGGATATTCGAGCTTGCAGACTATACAGGCCTTGATGTCATACATAAAGCAACTGAAGAGATGCATTCCAGAGATCAGAAAGTCATCCGTCCTCATCCCAAAATTAAACAGCTATTTGACGAAAAGAATCTGGGTCAAAAGTCGGGCAAGGGCTTTTTTGAATACAAAGGTGACAAATACGAGCGCATAAACCTTACAGAGGAGGAGGCCGCAAAGTACGATCCGGTTGCGCTAATCGGGGTAGCTGCCAACAATGCGGCATGGCTTATTTCTAACAATGTGTGTAGCAAAGAAGATTTGGAAAAGGCACTCAAACTTGGTATGGGATTGAAAAGAGAGCTATTTGCAACAGTGCAAGAATTTGGAGTGAAAAATATTGTTCGCAGTATGCAAGACTTGGCTGCAAAGTACGGGCCATTTTATGATCCCGATCCGTACTTGGTCAACTTAACATGATATAGATCTTCCCATAATAATCACAATTTAGAAAGTATTTAGTTATGCTACAAAGAAGTATGCAGCATAGGCTTTTTTATATACTACATGCATCAAGTGGCTTCGCATTTAGCGAAAGACTCTATTTATATGATAGGTTCGTATGTATCTCCAATCACTATTTTGGTTATATCATCTTGCCTTTACAGTAGTAGCAAGAATCATTTCTACTGCAGCCTTTGCATCTTTTGCAACAGTTATTGAGACCCTGTTGCGCTCATCCAAAAACTTA
>DAINRW010000126.1:0-4151 GCA_036741615.1 Nitrososphaera sp. | reverse complement strand
ATACCATAAAATGGAATCAGACGCTTCAGCAATGGGTTCAATCAGGCGAAGGATCTACTGCCACAAGCATGGTCACATTTACGCCACTCTATTCAAACTGGCATCATGGCATACCCATGGATATTTCTGATATGATGTATGGCGATTATTTCACATACGAATGGGGGACTGACGCTGGCCCTGGAGATCGCACTGTGGATCCTGAATTTACGCCAGCAGCAGCGGAAGCCCTTAATCTCTCCAAGGGAACGCGATATGTTTCCCCCGATAGGATTGAGTCTTACATTGACATTTGGCATTACGATGAAAAGGAGATTGCTGACTCTGGAGTATTCTTTGTCAATGAGCCATGGGAGATTGCAGCCGCAGCGGAAAGAATCGTAATGGAGGGTAGACTTGCATATTCTCGGAGCGAAGCACAAGCTAAAGGAGTTGGATGGTATGACCCGATTGTAAGGGAGCATGCAGAGATGATCAAGGCAGAGCTTCAGGCGATGAAAAATGAGCAATTTATTCCATCTGCCCTAAAAGATCTAATAACAGTGCAAGATGCGATCAGACGCTATGATGCAAGTATCAGCTGGATTGAAAACCACGGTCACGCAGTAATTAGCAATGGTGCATTCTATCTAGACAACTTTAACGTAGCAGGGGGAACTATAACCATTAATGCTTTTAGAGATACCTCATATCCGTTTGAAGCAGGGCATTGGTCCAATTATGAGACACCAAGGTTAACTGACATCACCAGTGTCGACGTGCCGAGGATAGTAACGATGGGGCAGCCCACTCCTATAAAGGTCAACGTTCAGGTAGGCGGTGAGCCAAGCAGCAATGTTACTGTCAACTACTTTATTTCAGACAAGGATGGAACGATAGTGGCTAGAGGAGAAGCCCAGCAGCAGGGAAGCCCAGGACAATTCAATGTTGATCTTACATCCGAAATGACTGCAAAGTTGTCTCAAGGACCAAATACCATCAAAATATTCGCTGTAAGCAATGAAGCTCTACGTCCTGACATTTCCTCAAGCACCATTCTTGCTGCTCCAGGGGCCCCTACCGCTGGTTAGGGCAAATCTGACCATCATACGTACCGAGAGCAATGTGGTATGGCTATGTTGTCCAGAAGACGAACCTACAATACTAATGTTATTAACATAAATCCAATCAATATTTGATCCACATCATAAAGTATCATTTGTTTAGGAAAATCAGCGCATGAAAGATTGAGTGGACTAAACTCAGTCGCGATTCCGCTTGGGTTTTTAATCGGAGGTTTGCACGTGGTACCTGATATCGACCTGATATCGCGATTGATATGGGGACACTAAGCATGTATTACAATCAGATATGACGTAGCAGATTAAAAATAAATCCAGAAATAATAACAGTACAATCAGGTTTCTCATTGTCTTGTACTGTATGGCTAGCCATTGTAGACATAATTTATGATGCAGACAGATGCATTTTTTGCGACAATATGAGTATAGGCGTTGAATCCAGGTCCATGTATAAGAGAAAAAGTTGTACTCTTTAGTGCAACATGACAACTTATAGACAAATATATATGCACAAAAGAGGTTGCTAGAGAAATATACCCCCTGGGCGGTGATTGATTATAATTGGGAGACTTTGGCCGATTTATTATTAAGCGCTCGTTAAACATGATCATAGTCCTTTTTTCAACATTAGTATTGACAATGACTCTTCTTGGTCCTACAATGGATAAGATCCTCCTTGATGCTACGCGGTCTTCGGTCTTAGAAGAGACAAACCGTAGTGATATCAGGTTCCAAAATACTCAAGAGCGCCAAAATTATATTGACCAAAGAATTCAGCTCCAGATAAAGTCGATCGGTCTTGATGAGCCATGGTATTCTCCCAAGCGATTCACAAACACAGTATTGAAGGTGATGTTGCTCGACCTTGGAAAGTCTAATTACCTTACAAGTGAGGGTGGCTCGGCAAATGTGCGTGATATCATTCTAGAAAAAATGCCAAAGACAGTATTGTTGTTTACTACTTCGACTTTGATCATTACCGTTATCGGGCTTTATCTTGGCGCTTTTGTGGCAAGCCGAGCCGGCTCTGTGTGGGATAAGATGAATTCTGGTTTTGCTGTATTCAGCAGTAGCTTTCCTGTTTGGTGGATAGGTATGCTTATGATCTTTGCTTTTGCATTTACATATCACATTTTTCCTGCACGTGCTACTCCTCTTACTGCTCCATCAGATCCATCTTATTTGTGGGATGTACTTTATCATATGCTTTTACCTCTCATTACGATAGTATTAGTTGGATTTGGCTCTTGGGCGTATATTGTACGCTATTTCGTTATTGGAATCCTTGGAGAAGATTATATTATAGCCAAAAAGGCAGCAGGTATACCTCGAAAGAAGATTTTGTACTCCCATGCTCTAAAAAATGCGGCTCCACCTATCATTACTGTCGTAGGCTTGAGCCTTACCAGCTCGTTTGGCGGGGCTATCCTCGTAGAAGCAGTTTTTGGCTGGCCTGGGATGGGGAGCCTCTATTATCAGGCAATAGGCGTTCTAGATATACCTGTCATTATCGGGTTGACGTATATATCTACGCTGATATTTATCTTGACGGTATTTCTTATCGATATAGTATTTGCATACTTTGATCCAAGGGTGAAAATCGCTTGACAGGTCCTGTAGAATCTCTTTCCACATCACAAATTGTAAAGGAATTTAAACGATCGAAGAGCGGCATTGCAGGTCTAGCGATACTACTTGGACTTTTTTTGATAACCGTCTATGCAGTTGTGTCTATTCCGCTAACATCTTTCACGCAATGGAATAACCCAAACTTTTGGATTGACCGACCACAGTCTGCTATGCCAGTCTGGATAAATCTACTAGGGCTAAAAGTGCCAGAGCATCTGACCATGACTTCTGAAAACGCTGACATAACCGATATTATAGATAATGGCGTCCGTATCGAGACCCATTCGTATGAGCTTAATTTTGATTATGATTCTTTTCCAAGTGATTTCATGGTTACATATTCCGCGGGATACGGCGATATTCAACCAGCAGTTCAGGTAGATGTGATTAGGCCAGACGGGAATGAATTTCAGATTTACTTTGCATCTCTTCCTCCCTCTCAGAATCCGAACAATGAGTTTGCTGCCACAATCTTTTCCACGGACAGACTTATCGTAGATAGCCTTGCTGGCTATAGCAATCTATTCGCATATCCAGTGGATCCCACTAGGCCACAAGTTATGATCTTTTCTGACACGGAGGAGAATAAGGTGCTCAAGGGGACATACATCATTCGTACTACTTTCTATTTGTTTGATCCAAGCGATACTGTTACCAATTCGGAAATAATATTGGGTGGTAAAGTCTATGGCATCATAGGTACAGACGACTTACGCCGGGACCTGGCGATTGGGCTCTTATGGGGTGCACCTGTTGCGCTCTTTATCGGCCTTACTGTATCATTAGCAGCAGTATTCATTGGTCTGATATATGGTGTTGTGGCTGGCTACAAGGGCAACCGCACAGATGAGGGTCTAATGCGCATAAATGATGTATTTTACTCTCTTCCCACCCTCCCCCTTCTGGTGATATTGTCAGTAACAGTAGGGCGTAGCATATTCTTGATAACGGGTTTTCTAGTGATATTTGGCTGGGTAGGTATGGCAAAGATTAGTAGAAGTCTTGCACTCCAGATAAAGAACCTTCAGTACATAGAAGCGGCAAGACTGATGGGTCAATCTGATGCAAAGATAATATTCAAACACATAATTCCGCAGCTCCTGCCGTTAACATTTGCCAGCATTGCGATAGCCGTTCCAGGCGCGATTCTAGGTGAGGCGGCTCTTTCTTTTTTAGGTCTTGGCGATCCCTCCATCCCTACTTGGGGCCAGATCTTGCATGATGCGAACTCTGCTGGGGCTATGTCAAGAGGTCTTTGGTGGTGGATAGTGCCACCTGGTATTATGATAGCAATGACCGGCCTTGCATTCGTGCTCATTGGCAACGCGCTTGATAATATAGTGAATGTTAGGGCCCGGAGAATGTAACATCATTAAGTTGACGCCTCAACATCTCATAATCTCGATCATAGTTTCTTTTTTTGTAAGCATAGATATACAGATACACACACATACACACACA
>DAINRW010000125.1:0-4169 GCA_036741615.1 Nitrososphaera sp. | reverse complement strand
GTTCCCCTTGAGCAGGCATAGGGGATGTCACTTCTTCAGATGCAATCTCGGTGAACGCAGCAGGACTAGGCACCGTTTCAACACGTCGAGTCTTTGTCAGAGGTGAAGCTTTTCGTCTGGTCGCCTTTTTCTTACCATCCTTACGGACCTTGGACGTAGATTTTTTCTTTATGTCACTCTTTTTTCTTGTCTTTGAGACATTTGCTTGTTTTCCTTTCTTTTGTTTGCTTTTGGCTTTTGCCATAACTATTAGCATTATTAGCCGCTTATTCTTAAGGTTGTTCTTTTTCAGCAAGCAAAAAAGGTTGCCTAAAAGTATATAAAAAATATCTTAAGCGAGTAAAAGAGATAGAAATTTGATCGCGCAGTTAAGCAGATCTTTACTCATTCTCATCAGCAAACGTCATAAATCTGGTTTCCAATAGAACGAAGAAATGGTAGATACTTCATCTCAAATTGGTCAATGAGTTTTTTGTTCAAGGGAACAGGAGTAACAAACCGTGGCCCATTTACTGTTCGTAGCGCTATTGATAAATGACAGATGTCTCTGTTCGTAGGCTACGACCAACCAACTAGATTTTACGTATATGCAACATACATGCAATTCAATTTTATTAACTTCATATTGTCCTTTTGTAAAGTTATACCGCCATCGTTACATATTCAGTAATTGGGTAATGCTGATCCTTCAAAATCTGCTAAGAGAAATTATCTTAGAATAAGATATAATAATTCAGGCAAATCACAAGTGTTCATTCTTGACAGACAGCAAAGAGTACTATGCAATTCTTGGTGTTTCGGAGAAGGCCAGCTACAAGCAGATCAAGTATGCCTATAGGCGGCTTGCCCGAAAATACCATCCCGATAGGAATAACTCAGTTTATGCAGAAGAAATGATAAAAAAGATAAACATAGCCTTTGAAGTTCTGTCAGATGAGACAAAGAGGGCACAATACGACAAGGGTGAATTTGATAATTCATTTGATATGACGCAATCAAAACAAGAGCAAGTACCAAATCCCAAATCATGGAAAATGGCAAACGAAAGTGAGATTAAAGATATTTTCAATGAACAATACTTGCTTGACATACCAAGGGGCAGATTCCACATAATTGTTGAACCTTCGCTATGTATGGCATTTGGGAGTTGCGAGGTTCTTGCGCCAAAAGTTTTTGTGGTAGAAAAGAACAAGATGGTCAATCCGAAGGCGAAGGTAGAGTGTGAAACCTGTGCAGACTATGAAAGCATATACGCAGCTGCAGCTACCTGCCCGACTAAGGCCATAAGAATTATCGATCGCTATACTGGCGATCAGCTCTATCCATAGTAAATTTAAATTGCTCTCGATTTATGTTGTCACTCATGAAACTTTTTTGTATTGGATGCGGCCCAGGAGACCCAGACCTTCTCACGGTGCGTGCAGCAGATTTAATAAAAAGCGCAGATATGGTATTTGCACCTACTGCAAGGGAGGGCAAATCTAGTATTGCACTTTCTGTTGTTGAAAAATATATTAGCAAGTTTGCCAAGACAGTCAGTCTTGTTTTTCCGATGGTCAAGGACAAAGAATCGCTCAGGGATTACTGGAAGAGAAATGCTGACGAAATTGCAAGTGCAGTTAGAACGGGTAAAAAAGTCGTATATCTCACGGTAGGAGATCCTGCGCTCTACAGCACTTGGATATATATCCAGCGCGAATTAAAAAGGGCACATAAGGACATAGAAATTGAAATAGTTCCAGGTGTAACGTCCATGTTTGCAATTGCTGCAAAAGCAGGGATTAGCTTGGCAGAAGGTGACGAAACCGTAGCTATTGTACCAGCATGCTATGATCTGGAAAAAGTCAAGCGTACTGCCAGCGCCTGTGATACTGTCATTTTTCTAAAAGATGGACGTTATTTTGATAGTGTAATCAATATGCT
Source organism: Nitrososphaera sp. (assembly GCA_036741615.1). GTDB lineage: Archaea > Thermoproteota > Nitrososphaeria > Nitrososphaerales > Nitrososphaeraceae > Nitrososphaera. Next base: position 2,246 of record DAINRW010000125.1, on the reverse strand, counting down.
GGGTGAAGCAGGCTTTCCTGACAGCGCGACTGTTGCAATAGCTCAGAATGTTTCAGATGAAGGGGAGGTGTTTGAAATGAAAAAGATTTCAGAACTCCGCGGCAAAAAAGGCCCGACTGAAAAGTACTTTTCTATCATGGTGGCAAAAAAGAATGCAAGAGACTAGAACGGTGTATTTTGTAGGCTCAGGCCCCGGAGATCCTGAGCTTATAACGCTCAAGGCAAAAAAGCTGGTGGAAGAAGCGGACACTATTATTTATTCAGGCTCACTTCTTAACCCAAGGATTCTGCAGTACGCCAAGAAAGATGCGCAGCTTTATGATGCTGCAATTATTGACAGAGAAAAAATCTATCAGATCTTGCACGACTCTGCTAATGAAGGCAAGATTGCTATAAGGTTCCACGATGGGGACCCAGCGCTCTTCAGCGCAATTAGAGAGCAGATAGACAAGCTAGAGTCAGAGGGCATAAAGTGCAAAGTTGTGCCAGGCGTAACTGCTTTGTTTGGAGCAGCTGCAGACATGAACTTAGAGCTAACGCTGCCTGGAATAACACAGACTTTGATAATAACAAGAGCAGAACTTCGCACACCAGTTCCACAACGCGAATCAATAGCCGAGCTTGCTAAACATGGAGCAACGATGGCATTCTATTTGAGTGTGCACCTAATAGAGGATGTAGTAAATGAGATACTAAAGGGAGGTGGAGGAGGAGTATATACAGAGAAGACGCCGGCCGCTGTAGTCTATCGAGCGACATGGGAAGATGAAAAAATAATCAAAGGAACTCTTGGAGACATTGCTAAGAAAACGAAGGAAGCCAAGATAATCAAAACCGCACTAATAATTGTGGGGGAAGCCATTGCCCCATCAAAATACGAATATTCAAAAGTATATGACTCAAGGTTCACGCATGGATATAGAAAAGGAGTAGCAAAAGAAAATAAGAAAGAGTGAAGAAAGTTTATGGTCTTCTCGCCCACAAGGTTATCACACTTGTGCTAATGGCTGCTCCTGCCACTCCGCTTATCAAAGCAAAGACGATGCTTGCATCTACATTCAAAATGGTGGATAATGCTTGCGCGACAGTTGGCGACGCTAAGAACGCCAAGAACCCTATGGCAAACCCAATTGCTCCAAAGATTGCAAGTATACCTGTTCTTGATATCATTTTACATCACTGCTGACTTTCGGTATCGGAGATTCTGAAGCTGCTAGCAGGAATAGACGGGAATTTGTCATTCATCTTCTGCTCTGCAACTGCAGAAGCTTCCATCATTATCTGATCTATGTCACTGCCAGAACCTGTATTAATCTCGATTCCAGAGCCGCTACCCTGCAAAGAATCCGTCATGATACCGTTGAGCAAAGTCTGCATGGTATTGATCTCGCTGTCGGCACCTGGCACGAATCTTCCAAGACCAGACTTTAGGCTCTTTATGGAGGTTATTGCTGGGCCCAGTGCCACCATTATATCGCCCATATCATGTATAGTAGATAGTCTCATGGAGACCTGCTCAAATGCCATCTTGGCTTGACCCAGCGTGCGCGAGACCTTGCGCACCTCCGCAAGCTCGTTTGAGAGCACCCTGGTGGTGTCGGTGTCATGTCTCTGCACAGCATCGACTACTCGCCTAAACAAAGAGGCATCTCTCTCGTTTAGTTTGGTAACTATGGCGTCTAACTTCGATATTTGTAACTGAAGCTTATTGGATGCTGTCTCTAATCGAGGTTTGAGTGGACCTTGAGTTGCAAGTGTTTCTTTCAACTTGTCTCCTGCGCTCACTCTATTTTGATTACTCCAATTCTTATCGAAAGCATTCATAGAGGTTCGAGCGGGGATTTGCTATTAATTGCGGGTGTGTAATTCGATAAACCATAAGCTAAACTAATTGTCTTCTTCTAGTTACAAAGACGGTTTGCCTGTGTAATGGACAATGAGAACTATAAGATATCATAGAGGTATCCTAAAAAGTTCCTTCTGGGCGATTGCGGCCCACGCGCCCATGCCTTGCCCGCTGCTATCGCTGCTTGTGCCAGTTATCTGGCTGACCACAATCTCCTTTGGAGCCATGGGAGGCCACAGCATCGCCACATAATCGCCAACATCACCGGCCTTGTCAAGGGATGCAGGCTGCATATTTTCTCGCAGGAATTTGGCCGCAACAAGTTTGTCCTTTATAGACTCTATAAGATGACGTTGCCCATGTACTATGAGGTGAATCTTCCTTTTGTTATCAATTTCAG
>DAINRW010000124.1:0-4206 GCA_036741615.1 Nitrososphaera sp. | reverse complement strand
CACAATTCTTCTTTGCTCCAACCAAACTTAACAAAGATAATCTAGTACGGGAAGGATATCCAGAGAGCTTTGTCCACGTTGTTGGAAACTCGGTGGTTGATGCAATCCATATCAAGAGAAGAGAAAAACCACAGGAGAGCATTTTTGCTCTTTATCCTCAGCTTGAGAAAGATGATTGGATAAGAATGGACATTCATAGGCGGGAAAACCTGACAAAGAAGCGATTTATATCAATTATTGAAGGGCTCGTTGAGCTCATCAAAAATACAGACAAGAAAATTGTCCTAGTCTTGCTCAACGCTACGGTAGCTGCACTCAAGCAATACGATCTCGAATTTAAGTTGCATAGTCTTGCTGAACAGTATCCCAAAAAATTACTGCTGACTCCCCTGTGGAAAGAATACGCTCATGTCATAGAGTTCCTAGATAGCGGGCACTGTTGGGCCGAAATGACAGACTCTGGCTCAATGCAAGAGGAATTGCTCTACTTTCCCAAAGTAACATCTATGACAGTCAGGCTCAATACCGACAGGCCAGAAACGATATTTGATGCCCATAGCAACATGCTTGTCCCTCCACTGAACGCAGGTTGGATAGTCTCGATGGTTAAAGAAGCTCACAATAGAGAAGAAGGTTTGGGATTAAACTTACGACAGAAAAAGCAGATATATGGTACTCCAGGAGAAGTTTCAAAAAATATAATCCGAATAATCAAGAAGGAGTTTGAAAATGGTGATGCCAACTTTTACCCCTGGCTTCACCAGAGGCTTGGACTCTGGAAAGAAAGTCAGGGACTTAGTTACATGTAGCACTAGAGGGCAAACTTACCTCTGCGGACATCCATCCTTTTTCTATCTCGTGCAGTTATGGTAAATACATCCTCTACAAGTTGTTCGTATGCTTTAGTCATCGTTTGGTTACGTCGCTTCATCATTTTGCGCTGCGTTTCTATTATTGATTCAAGCTTTAGTTCGATATTTCTTGCTCCTATGCTTGTGCCATAAATAGTGAAGCTTGGCACGTCCTGTGCAATGAGTCCATGCAGGTGTGAAGAAACCCCAATTCGTCTGCCGCTATAAATTAGCGTGCCAATCGATGTCTTGACCATATCTGCAAAAAAGGAGCCTATCTTGTTTTGACCTGTGTCAATTTTCTTGTTCTTGCCGTTGTTCATCTTGATGTCTCCATATGTCATCTTAAGATCAGATGTGGTGGTCATGGCCCCAAGGTTAACCCATTCTCCTATATACGAATGGCCAATGAATCCAGCATGTGCTTTGTTTGTATGATCAGAAATTATAGAGTGTTCTATTTCGCCTCCGATTCTGCAGTTATAGCCTATGTAGCTTGATTCAATGACGGTAAACTGCTTAACCTGTGTCATCGCATCAATATATGCTGGGCCTACTATCCTGCTTGCTGCAATATAGGCTCCACGACCTATGTAGATTCCTCCATTTCTTACATCAAGCACGACTCCAGTCTCAACTGAGGCATCTTTTTCAACTGCTACAGAATTGCTACCTACAACAGCGACTTCTTTGCCGAGTTGTGTTTCGCTTTTCATGGTGGAAACCTGAGTCGCAAGGGAATTCTCAAGGACTCGGATGAGGTCCCAGGGCTGTGAAATTATTCCCTCAGTTTGTTGATCTTCCATATCGGTCAATTTTTCTACGTTTAGTTTCTTAACATCAATCCTTCTGCCCGTCGTAACGCAATCCTGTAGATATTCTATTCCTTTGCTATCTAGCCTTGCAACAAGCAGCCTCCTGTTGTTGTCCGCAGTTATGGCAAAAGTGTGATTTATGTTAAATAGGCGGTCAGGATAGAGTGCGCCGGGATGAAGTAGCCCATTTACAAATACGGTATCGCTACCAAGAGAGGTTGGGTTTACCGTGCAATTAGGGTGCCGTTCTGATGTAACAGATGCAAGATATTCCCGTGTAAGTAGCACTTCTGGGCTCAGATGATGCTCCTCAAAAAAAGTCTTCGCCCCGACCTTGATATCAAAAGTAGCTTTTGTAAGCGAAATTGGCTCAAAGTTCTGCCAATATAAATCCTCAAACAGGGCCAAGCTCATCTAGATTTTGCCCAGCTTGCTTACGTATTGTTTGTACGCATCCAAGTATGACTTTTTGTCACCAATGTCGATAAAGCCGCCGCTGTCGATCCTAAATCCTTTGACGATCTTTTTTTGCTCTAGCACCTTCCTTACTGCATCATCCATCCCGAAAGATCCGGACTGGGGTATTAGTTTCAAAAACTGCGGATCCATAACATAGGAGCCAATGTTTATCAGGCCGCTTACTTCAGGCTTTTCTCGCCATGCAGTGACCTTATCGTGCCCATTAATATCGATAAATCCATACTTTAGTTTAGTAGAGTAATGTAAAAGGGCCATAGTAATAAACGCCTTTGACTCCTTATGCTGCTTTATCATTTTGCGCAAGTTGAACTCATAGACAGAATCTCCATATACACATACAAATGAGTCATCCTCAAGCAACCTCTCGGCAGTCTTAAGCTGGCCGGCCGTCGCAAGAGGACGTTCGGACCTAGCGTACTTAATCTCGACACCGAACCTGTTCCCATCCTCAAAATAGTCTTCTATCGTTCGATGAAGGTAGCTGACACAGATGACGATGTGGCGGATATCACCATCGTTCTTTAACCATTCGATAATGTATTCAAGAAGAGGCTTATTGCCAAGTGGAAGCATAGGCTTTGGAATAAAGAACGTATAAGGCTGCAGCCTAGTGCCGAGTCCACCCGCCAGAATTACTGCTTTCATGCTTTGTTTCTTTCTCCTGTTCTGTTATATATAACATAAATTGAACTATACATCCTCATGAGTTCTCAATATTGCCTTGATCTTGTTTACCACTTCTGCAGGATTTCTCCCAAATATGGTTATCATTGGTTCTTTTCCAATATCGCCTCTATGATAGATGACATCAGCAAACCGATTCTTTGAAAGCGCAGCGAGGATCCCCCAGGCCACACTAGACCCTTCTCTTCTCTTGATCTTTTTGGGTTCTTGGGTCCTATCGTAGCTCGATACAGAGAAAAGTGATTTGCATACACCAACAATCCGGCGATCAAATCTAATGTTGATAGCAGATCTGAAGTCAGGGTTGATACCCATGTATGCTATCACGGCGGAAGCTACGTGGGTGGAAACACCAAACTTTATGTATGAAGCAGGTACAGCAGTATTCTCAATTTTGATTATTCTTCCTCGTACTGCTGCGACATCTGATATATCTATGGCATTTGAGAGAGCGTAAGCAAAATTAGTCTGCGTCTCAGGAATGAGAGTATGAAAACGATCAAGTGTGCTTAACTGCTCTACTGCTTGTTGTAATTCGACTAAGATTCGGTACCTATTGGCATCACGATAGATAGACGAAAATGGGCTTGCAATAGGTAATCCCTTCCCAACTGTTACTGAATTTCTGATGGCAGTATTTACGTATCCATTTGCCATCCTGCATGCGTCCGAAAGTAGGATGCCCTTTGCAAGGTATGCTGCTACTGCTGAGGAAAAATTACAACCAGAGCCGTGGATTTCCTTTATTTGTAGTCTAGGGTTTGTGAATTTGATAATGTTGCCCTTACTATCGAGTAGAAGGTCGGTTATTTGTGCAGATGCAAAATGGCCCCCCTTGACAAGGACATTCTTTGCTCCTAATTTTTTGATCTTTTTGGCAGCTTCAATTGCATCATTCTCACTTTTAATCATAATGTCTGCTAGCTTCTCAGCTTCCATCCTGTTTGGGGTTATTAGGGTGGACGATGGGATCAGTTTTGATACAAATGATTGGTATGCTTCAGTAAGGAGTAATTTGGCCCCAGTCCCCGCAGCAAGAATCGGATCCAGCACTATTGGAATGTTTGATTTTTTCTTGACTGAACGATAAACCACGTCTATTATAGGCGTACTGTACACCATGCCTACCTTGATGGCACTCGGTTGCATATCCATCATGACAGATTTTATCTGTTGTTCTACTATTGATGGCGGCATTGCGAATATCTCTGCGACATTTCTTGTGTTCTGTGCAGTTATGGCAGTTATCGCTGTGCATCCATATACGTCAAGTGCAGAGAACGTCTTTAAGTCAGCTTGTATTCCAGCGCCTGCTCCAGAATCGCTCCCAGCAATTGATAGTACTACCTTCAACTCAGAATGGTAATGTGGATAGG
>DAINRW010000123.1:0-4257 GCA_036741615.1 Nitrososphaera sp. | reverse complement strand
AACAGTACTGCACCAATTAGTCGTCGTAGGCTAAATAGTATTTCCTACCAGTAAGCTCGGCCAATATCTCGCCTGCTTGGTTCAAAATAGTGTTGACCTCTTGAGTCTTATCTTTTAGATGCCGCATATGTTGTTCCAATTCCAGCCTACTCCGTGCTAATCCTTCACTGTGTTGCATAATCTGGTGTTCAAGGCCCTTAACTTTGTAGACTACTTCTGCATTCACCTCTCGAAATGAATCAATTTCTGTCTGGATTGTCTGCGCAGTACGCTGGAGATCAGACAAGGACTTCAATATAATATCCGAGTACTGCAGTACCTTGTCAGAATCTTTGAGCTGGATTTGGCCGCTGATTATTGACTTCCGAATTTCCTGCAAGAGGGAAGAGTATGGCGAAACGTCATCTTCGTAGAGAATCTCCCACGGCTGATCCGACAAGGTCTTGAGACGCCGTTCTGTCTCCTTTGTAATGCCGTAGGAGTACTTTGTAAATGCTCTTGATAAATGAGAAAAGAGATCTTTAATTTTGGCATGAAACTCTTCTTGCTTCTTTTTCGCGTCAGCTACCTTCTGCAAGCTGATAGACGCTTGTTCGTATTCTTGGGAACCACTTATTGCATCAAGCTCGGTCTTTAGTCTTTTCAGCTCTCTTTCGATATCTCGAATGTCGTTTTCGATTTTCTTTTCAGAAGAGTCAGCTAATTTGATAGACGATACCTTTTGAAGAGCAGTGTTCAACATATTTTCACATCTATTTATTGGCTCACGGTCACGATCGAAATCTGCAATTAACTCTCGGGTCTCGTTTAGCAACTTGGTTAGTTGCTCAAATTCTTCCTTCATCTTACCAGAATGTTTTTTCATAAATGCATTAAGCACTTTGCTGTGCGAGCCGCTTACTTCACCAAAACGCTTCATCATATTCTCAAATCTCTCTTTGAATTTCCTGGCGTCATTTGCGGTTTGAGGAAAGGGAAGTTCTGATGATGCTTCACGCTTAAGTGATGATACAACCGTTCTCTTTGAATGTTCAACAACAGACTTTAGCCTTAGCTCTAAGCCCTCAAGCTTAATGTTTTCCCTATCCATGTCTTTCGCCAGTGTGTCGATCACCTTCAGTGACCGTACTGCAGACTCTTTAATTCGGGTTAAAGCGGAACAAAGTTCCTTCACCTTTACGGATTCAAGGCTCTCCAGCAAATCCTGTGCCTGACGTATGGAAAGTCTATCCGTGGTTGGCACTGGTATCGATTGCTCAGTTGGTGGAATGTTGCTAGGCTTCTTTTTGAAAAGCCCAAATGGAGACACTGTAAATAGTATGTCTCACAGACAGCATCAAAAAGGTTACGATACAGTAATGCTTAATGGAAATATTTGCTACATATTAGAGTATGACTACAGGAGAGGGGGGATCCTATAGCTCCGCCAACGGAAGCAGCAAGAAAGCCGCGCGGGGGATATATCTATGGTTTCAAAGAAATGAGTCTAAGCTGCTCGCAACTAATGCCATTGGCATTGTCCTTCTGTTCTTCCTTCATTTTCTTCCTCCAGCGTTTCAGTTTCCGATTCAGGAAAACCCACTAGCTATCCAAATAGTTACGGTAATTCTTGTATCTGCCATCGCTCTATCCGTTGTATGCAAAGGAATAGTTCCGATAATTATATGCATTTTTGGGATAATCCTTATACACAATTCCATGATACTACCATTCTATACCGAGCCGCAGCCAGGGGAGGCTTCGTTTGGAGACGTCAAATTCACGTGGACATTATATACTCCAACTGCCGTGAGCGTTGGAGCCGACATGAACTTTTATCTAGGAATTTCGATGGTCATCCTAAGTGTGATTATTTCCTATCGGCCTTCTCTTCTTTTTACTAGAAATCGACCCGACCCTATTGATTCTGATTGGCTGAAGTATCCTCTTTGGCATGACCATACCCTCTTAGCGGACGGCAGAACAGAATACTCAGTCCCGATAAACAGGCTTGTGACAGATCAGGAGAGGTATATTCTTTGGCGCTACGAGTACATTTTGGCGAATATCTATGGAGATCCACATCTGGTTAGGCCTGCTGGCTATGTTCCGAAATATTCGACGAGCATTTATAGAGATAAGGAAAGCGGGCGAATTATAGGTAAAGCTCGTTATAGCGGCATTTTCGGTTAACTGTGAAGGTTATTTACAGAGTATGTAGATTCAGCTCAAATTGCCAGCTAGCTCCGCATTCACGAAGCGATCTTGCTTTAATAAATCGACTGGCCAGAGTAGGCTACGTTCTTTAATTTGGCCTTGGTCAAGGTTACTTTAATCTTTGACTGATTATCGGGCTGATATCCATGCCTCGGATTATTTTGAGATGCCAACTCTGCCCATAATCGACAGTTGTTTTTAGCCAGGCAGACAGTTAGCATAAAAAAATAGAGCACTAAGATGATTATCTTATTCTCTCATTGCTCAACCCGCAAGAACCTTTCAAGATAAACCAATTGTCTGTATGAAAAAGAAGCCGGATATTTTACAGGGGACTACCGGGACTATTCAATGTTTTAGCGACACAGACATATCTGTGGACAATGAATAATGAATTTCATTGATTGAAGTTTACTTTGATGGCCTCTGTCAACCAATAAACCCAGGAGGAATCTCATGCTATGCCTTTATAGTGAAAAGTGATGGGATGATCGTTCACAGTGATTATGGCGTCGCGGCAAAGCCTTTTTCGGAGGAGTCTACCAACAATGTTGCAGAATATACAGCACTTGCTAAAGCACTGCAATGGCTACTTGCAAACAATTTTAACTCCAAAAAGGTTGAGATTAAGAGCGATTCTCAACTGGTTGTAAACCAACTAATAGGAGAATATAAGGTTAAGGCAAGAAGAATATTGCCCCTTTTCAAACAGGTTCTTTTTCTAAAGACCAAATTTCAAGATATTCAGATAAAATGGATACCGAGAGATAAGAATAGAGAAGCTGATAGCTTGACTAACAAGGCATATAACAAGGCATTACTGGAAAACCCAGAATATCTTGACAGATTGAATAACAATGAAAAATTATCACGTTCAGACACCTAATAAGGACAGGTGGTGATAGGTGTGGAACAGTATATGTACTTGTCCGTCCAAAATGTGGCGATACTGTTCCTTCAATATCACGTTTAAGGTCAGTTACAGGTTTTCTTTCATCCTTTAGACTACATTAGAAATCAAAGACGTACAAAAAACTTTGAAGCTTTAAACAGATTCCTCTGTGGTAACCAATCTGCTTCTGGCTCTGGTTACGACTGGTAATATTTTGTCCAGTATGAGGGAGTCGAAATTCTTTTCACCTACATCTAAGGTGATTAATAAATAATAGCTCTCATTTATCGGAACAGTAGCGCGGTGAAGTAGTTCGTATCGCCCAAATGAATATATCATCTTACCTATCTTCGGCTCAAACTTGCCTCTTGTTTTTTGCCTAGCTATCGCCGTTGCAGCATACTCTTCATTCTCTTCGTCAGAGAGTAAAAGTTTTACTCCTTTTCCGGCCTTCTGTGCCAATATTACACCATTCTTATTCACTACTCCTGTCCAACGAATGGAGGTGTGTTTTGCAAGGACATCATCACATACTGAATTTAGGAGTTCATAATCTATATTCAATCTGCCCACATCGGGTATGGTTGCCTATACTAATAAAATAGCTGGTTATAGCTATATATTATCAGACTCAATTCAATCACTGTATATACAGATGTCTGAATACGAATCTGGAACCTTCCGATGCATGGACTGCGCGAAGGAATTTTTGACAAAAGATGAGGCGGACAGGCATTATATCGAGTACCATTCAGACGTAACGATTGGAGAATGATATGTTTAGGACTGGCTTGCAGCCTGATTTTACTCGATATCCGATATTGATGTTTTTGCGGTTGGATGCGTGAATCTAATAACAAGGCAAACACCATAGGAGCATAGGGTTCCTTTATATGCGGTCAGGAATAGGATAGATGAAATAATAAATTATACTCTTCGTAGACTAAATGATGTGGCCATAACCCAGAATCTTTTAGAAGACTCTTTATTTTCTAATACAAGCTTTACAACTCAAGAATGCTTCCTCAAAATTCACAGTAGTTCGTAAGAATTACCCACTTGATTATCGAGATGGAATACGTTGTTTAGGAAAGGCCTTGTCAATCCTGTTCGTTTAATAGACGTTAATGTGTATGATATATTACGTTAGATGCAGTGTGGTTTCTGTG
>DAINRW010000122.1:0-4343 GCA_036741615.1 Nitrososphaera sp. | reverse complement strand
AGCCATTTGTTGCAATTGACTTCACAGGTATGAAAGAATACGCTACAACTTCAAACAAATAAACGTAGAAGGAAATATTTGCCCTTTATTTTATGTCTCTAGAGAGTGTATAGTAATTTTTTATTTACCTATTACCATAGCCCAATTCGGGTATCTAATTAAGAATACAATAGCGTAGCTGTACCAACCCACTTTCAAAAGGAATAGATTCTAACAACCTCAACTTTACGGATTTTTTTATGTTCTTAAAAAGAGGAATGCCTTTTCCAAGAATGATGGGATGAACAGAAAGAATAATTTCATCTACCAACTCTGCATTTAAGAATAGTGACAGTATTTCTCCTCCTCCCAATAACCAGATATCTCTATTGCTAAATGGTTGTTGGATTAGACGCATAACAAATTCTGGAATGTCTTTATCGATATACTCAACATCAGAAGTCGTTTTCTTATTCTTCTTCTTCTTTTCCTTAGCGTTATGAGTAAAAACATACACTTTCTTTCCTTTGTACGGATATTCCTCAAATGTCAAGGATTGTTCATAGGTTTTTCTTCCAACAAGGATGGTATCTATAGAATTGTAAAAATCAGTATAGCCATAATCCGCATCGCTAAATAACCAATCAATACTGCCATTTTCATCAGCAATAAAACAATCAAGGCTAGAAGCAATGTATAGCTTTATCTTTCTCATACGCCAGCTCATACCTTAGTTAATTAAAAAATTTGTCACCCTTAAGGTATTTCTCTTCGACTCATTTCACTTTCTTTCCCCTTCGATAGTTGAAAGTGGCGCTCTAATTGGTTCCATTCTCATTAGTATACTCAAGCCTGGATAGTCAACTGCACGAGGAGTTCTATCCCAACCGCTCAGACATTATCATGTGGTAAACACCTATCAATGTCTCTGAACCAAATTCTCATTCTTTATTCATTACCATTACGATCTTCAATCTTCCTTCCGCAGAAGATATAAAGAGTCCTCTTCTGAGCTATTTGTCTAACTTTTGGCTTAATAGCAGTGATGTTGGTAAAGCACCATGTCGAATAATCACTCTAAATAAGCTCAAAGCCGCAACTGACTTGAATGGAAGGAATTACGGGTTCTTAGGCCTGAACCCAATATTCAGAAAATCTCTGTAAATACAACAACTTTATCTTTATTTACTCTTGCTATCTAGAGAGGAAAGAAAACCCAACCTCTTCAGAGTCATACATTACATCTTGCTAAAGGTTGGTTTTATTTGGAAACAAATACAGCATACGATTTACATCCTCTTCGGTTATCCCAAGTACCCCGAGTTATATGGAGTGTTTAGTACTATAAGACCAATGCATATACGATAACAATACATAGACCAAATTCGAACTATTGATTAGGCTATTTTCCAGTAGTACGCAGTTCTGCAGCACTTAAGAATCATGTTTACCTGCTAAAGATAATGTTCTTATCAGTAAGTAGGTTACCTCACCCAATACCTCCATCAGACAAACCAGATCCAAAGGCAGCTCAAGCTCTGCAAGAAGGACTCGGAGGTCAATTTGGAGAAATGCGTACAATGATGCAATACTTTTTTCAGAACATGAATTTCAGAGGAGACGCCAAGCAATATCAAGATCTTTTGAGGAGCATGGCAACAGAAGAGATGGGTCATGTTGAACAGGTTACAAATACTATCAATATGCTGCTTGAAGGTGCATCTATGACGAGCCAACAGCCAAATGATTTACCCTTGGCCGTGGCATTAGAGTCTCCGAATATACATCACTTTCTAGTTGCAGGTCAAAGTGCTAGACCTGTAGACGCTGCCGGAAATCCATGGACAGCTTCTTACGTTTATGATAGCGGCAACCTTGTGCTCAACATGATATACAACCTTATGCTTGAAGCCACTGGAAGGCTGCAGAAATGTAGATTATATGAAATGAGTAACAATAAGGCATTCAGATCTACTGTGTCTTATCTTATTGTAAGGGATCTCGTACATGAAAAGGTATTTGCAAAAGCACTTGAGACTATGGGTGTCAATTGGGCCAAAGCGTTGCCAATCCCTAGGATTGACACATCAGGAATGCCAGAGGTTAGAGATTTGGAAAGAAAGAATTTGCACAATCAAATGTGGACCTTTACAAACAATGGTGAAACCAGCGAAATTGGCAAGATATTCAAAGGAGATTCTCCTTTCGATGATGGGGGCAAACTAGAAGTAATTGAAGGATTTCCTGAAGGCGCTAATATTCCATTCTTCCCTGAAGCTCCACAAGAGTTTGCTCCGGGGCTGGACAGCGAATTGAAAAAGATAGCAATGCGTACTAGATAATGATAGATAGGAGAAGCATTCACATACGCACATATAGACGGATCCAGGACACACCTATAACCAAAGGCACTACGGAAAAGAGGTTACAATTCTAATCTCACCTAGTCCACTTTTTTTGCTGCATTTTGTTTATCCCTCTACCATCAACGAAGTTTTTTAGAAAATTTGGACAATGCGTTTTTGGTAAACTAAATAGTGTGTCTAAAAACAACTATCCATTGCTACTGGTGTCTACTTTGCATGATTTTTATCATCATTCAACCCAAATCGCCAGGAGTCAAAGCTTGAGTTTTTACTATCTCGACGAACTACACCCGAGGGTTCTCATGATTTGCCGCTAGCTTGATCCCACAAGTTATGTAGGGCTATACAAAAGGTCTATACCATGCTTGTATTGTCGGACTCGTCTGTCATAACGTGCTTTGAATCATCGACTGGTCGCACAATCCCATAGCGGCGTATTCCAGACTTCTTTATGCTAAGAGGATCACCGTTTAGAAACAAGATGAGATGACAGGTTTAGATCATATTTGTTTAGTACAAGAAGGATGAAAAATCCGATTCAGCTCACCACGCTGACTGTTCCTACCATGTTTGGATGCAATAGGCAGAAGTAGGGGTATTCACCTGTTTCTGTGAAAGTATGGCTGAATGTAGCACCTGGAGCCATCAACGGGATAAAGTCGGGTGAAGAATTGAACTTGTTATCGGGAACGCCATTGCTTCCTGATGTAACAGTGTGTGGTTCCAAGTCACTATTTATCCATGTTACGGTATCACCCACCTGGAGTTGAATTGGATTTGGTTCGAATCCACCGTTATCGGTTAGTCTCGAAGAACCTGGAACTATCGAAACTGTTTGATTCTGTTGCTGTTGCGATTCTGGCATTTGTTGCGGCGGTAGTGGTGTTGTTGTAGATTGTTGTTGCAGTTCTTCTTGTATAGATATTGCAGTAGTGTTATTATCTGCAGAGATAGTGAAGTTTCCATCCTGTGATGCACCTTGCTGCAAAGATGTCAGAGCCTGTTGGAGTGCGTCTACCGTCTGCTGCAAAGCAACTATTTCTTGTTGGAGATTCTGAACTGTAGCATTTGCGGTGCTGTTTGTACGGGTTACGGGTGCATCCTGCAGCGTGCTATTGCCAGATGGAACCGTAGATAAAGTAATAACCTGCAGTGTTCCTCTCATCTCCGGATGCACGCTACAATGATATGGTATAATGGTTGTTTCGCTGTTTGCGCTTATTATAGCACTGCCTGAAGACCCACCATTGATGATTCCTGTGTCAAAAGAGCCATCGTCTGCTGTAGCAGAATGCGGGGTACTATCAATGTTGTTCCAAGTCACTGTTGATCTGTCGGTTACGGATGCAGGGTTTGGACTGTAGGCTCCAGTGGCACCACGATCATCTGCATCTTGAGGGATCGTAATCACTGTAGTAATGGCGCTAGAATTAATGCTCGGGTTATCTGCTTGTGTGAGAGGGTTCTGACTAGAGGTAATGTTCTCGGCAGAGATAATCGGAGTTTGATTATCATCATCCTCAATATTACCGTCATCAAAGCTCCCACCTAGCACTAGTTCTGATCCTTGGAATATTTGAACTAGATCTCCTCTCAATACCTTTGGAACAACTTGACCATCATTCGTGTTTAGTTCTAATTCAGCTATTCCGAAGCTATTTGTTGTAATTGTACTTATGGGTTCTCCAGATACTTCGATGGTGAAAGTACTATTAGGAGTTGCATCTTCTATCTCCACATTAAGTCTCATGGAGCTACCTCTTTCTCTGTAATCAGCCCTGCCGTCAGCAGCTATTCCTGCTGTACTTGGAGGCGGGTTGAGATCGGCTAGAATACGAATTTCTGAGGTAGTTGCGCTTGCATTCTGTACGATAATACCAAGTATTAGCAAAGACAGTACAGTCATAACTAAGATACTAGATGACAAGTTCTCACGTACTACAGTCATCAGTGAGGCATGCTATAGAGGCTTTAATAAAGCAAATCCCATCGCTCTAA
>DAINRW010000121.1:0-4371 GCA_036741615.1 Nitrososphaera sp. | reverse complement strand
GGCAGGTATACCAAGAATTTGGTACAGGCAATTGCTAAAAAAAATAACGTCGAAGTATGCGTTGCAATAGGTGGCAATCCTGATGTAACCATTGATCGTGATCAGGAAGGCAGTAAAGTAACCATTTACCGCGGAGTCACAAGAAAAGGCGATAAGAGGAATTCTGATCGCCTGTTGCACATTGTTTCTGAAACTAAACCTGATATTGTGAGCATACAATATGAAAGAGGATTATACGAGGTCGATACGACCCTCAAACACACTTTTTGGAGACTTCTGCACGGATCCACATTGGATCGATTCTTTAAATTGTGCCCTGTACCTACCGTATCTACACTACATACTGTTTTTCCGCAGGATGAATATCGTGCATATATCAAGGCTAGGGCCTTTAGAAAGGAAGGAAGATTTGGTTTCCTTCCTCAGCGTCTGCGTGCCGCAATAAGGACATGGGTAATGGAGCAACGATATGATCTGTTACTTCAAATAGTAAGTCAATCAGACGGCATAATAAACCCTGCAAGGACACTTCAGGAAGTGGTGAGGCGCGGGACGGTGATCTATCACGGTGCAGAGCCCGCCATTGAACCCTCTTCCTCAGCTTCGTCGGTGAATCACAAAAAGGAGTTTAGAAAGGAATTCGGATTACCACTAGACGGAAGGCTTTTGCTAGCATTTGGATATGCCGGTTCGTACAAGGGATTTGATGTACTAGGCAATCTTGCTCTTCCGCCTGGTTGGTCGTTAGTAGTAAAACAAACTAAACATGAAAGAGGTCTCGAGAGGCCAATCAAAATTGAGAATAATAAAAGAGATAATGTCATTAGTCTGAATTTAGGATATCTGGATGATGCTACAATGTCGAAGCTCTTCTTTGCTTGCGATGCAATAATATTTCCA
Source organism: Nitrososphaera sp. (assembly GCA_036741615.1). Lineage (GTDB taxonomy): Archaea > Thermoproteota > Nitrososphaeria > Nitrososphaerales > Nitrososphaeraceae > Nitrososphaera. The sequence continues at coordinate 3,471 of DAINRW010000121.1, read as the reverse complement.
TATACCATCGTATCGATTTCTGGCGTAATGTTTGACGCCCTGGCCCATGGTCTTCCATTTGTTGCTTCGGACCTGAGATTTTTCAAAGAATTTGCAAGTATGGGGCTGGGAATTGCATGTAACAGGGATACGAAATCATTCGAGCAAGCGCTGTTAACTCTGGCGTTGAAGTTTGATGAGTATAAAACACGAGTTGAGCAGTTCCAGTCAAAAATACTATGGAGCAATATTGCTAGTCAGCATATTGAATTCTTTTCCGCTTTGATAACTCAACACCGTAAATAATAGGTCACCGATTTAATCTAGAAATCAAAAAAAGCAACCGTCACAAGATGATATGAGAACAACAAGAGATCCTTCTATGCATTAAACCTCTATTCCTAAGAATAATATGTGTTATATTTTGCATTATAACTGGACAGACATATGTTTAAAAATTTAGTTGGAGGTAGTATCACGACGCGAGGATTAGCAGAATGGGCAGGCCGAAGGTTCTGGGAATCACGACAATTTTATTCCGCATATATCGCTCTGTTCATAGCAGTATCAAACTGGATAACAATCCAATACAGGTTGCTTCTTGAGAACATTCCTATTTTCAACACTCTTTTTTCGCAGCTGTGGATATTTCTTATTGTAGCAACAGTTGTATTCACTGTCGTAAGTGTACTGGGCGGTCACTATATACACAGAAAAAGGCAGTTTAGATTAGAACAGGCAGTCGCAATAGAAGAAAATCCTTATCTGTACAGATCAGCTCCTGGCAAAGAGAGGGATTTGATGATACCAATGACCATATTGCACTTAGAAGCAATAGAAGCAATTCTAACTTCAAACAATAATATGACAGAAGAAAAGAGGAAACAAATTGAATTCTTTAAACAAGACCTAATTAAGCTCTCCAAGGGTTTGTCAATAGGTGATTTCACAAAGAAGGGTACAAAGACCGCCACCCCTCCTTCCTCATAAGTATAAATGACAACGATGGTTTCGATGCGGGCAACCATTATTCTTATTATTTGTAACACTAACAGCTTGGGAGTCAATAAGTAATGAAGGTCCTAATGGTCTCCACAGAGTATCCCCCGATGAGAGGTGGTGTCGGACGATATGCTTCTAAGCTAGTTCAAGCGTTGCGCAATACTGGCAAAGGAATTGAAGTTCAAGTCATCTGTAATAAAGATGGAGATGGCGAATTTGACGGTCTCTCTCCAACCAATGAAAGAAACTCTGATCTTCTTCTCGAAATAGTCGAAGAACAATCTCGGCCTGACGTAGTTCATGTTCAGTTTGAACCCGGCCTCTATGGGCTAGTACTGGATTCAGCAAATCCGTCCGCTAGCCGGACCTTCATAGATGAGTTTTACTACAGATGCAAGGTTCCTATTGTAACAACGTTTCATTCAGCATATACGTTGAGGGAATGGATGGGGCAGGCCATGATCGTAAAGCGCGATGGTAGAATAGGAAAACTTGGAATTCCCGTGAGGGCAGCTATAAGAACTTGGAAAAGCCTAGTAAGTTATGAGGCATTTCATAATATCAACAAGGAAAAACTGAAACTCAGTGGCGCAGGAATTTGCTTTTCTAGGTATATGTCAAGACGATTAGGAGGAGGAGACGTAATTTACCATGGGTCCGATCCTGCCCAATCGCAACCAATTTCAAAAGCCGAAGCGAGATCCAGGTTCTCGCTACCACAAGACAAGATGATAGCTGTTGCAATTGGATTCAGCACAGCAACTAAGGGATGGGATATTCTAAGCAAAATAGAAATGCCAAATGGTTGGGTGATGGTGTTAAATTCGTCTAAAGGTCACTTCAATAGGGAACAGAACCTCTCGTTTGGAACTGAGGAAACAAGAAGTAGAACCAATCCAATCGAGAGTAAAACAAGAGTCATAGATTTGCAGAGGGGTTTTCTTAAAGAAGAGGATCTCTCGATGCTTTTTTATGCATCTGATGTTGTTGTGCTGCCATACAGGATAACGTCTGGATCAGGTGTGATGTTTGATGCATTGGCTCATACAGTGCCATTTGTAGCATCTGATTTGGACTTCTTTAAAGAATTTGCTGAAATGGGACTTGGAGTCATAGCGAAAAGAGATCCTTTGTCTTTTGCGAATGCAATAGAAAATATTGGCAGGTCTTACGACAAATATTCAAAAGCTGTCTCAAATTTTAAATATCAACTTAGATGGCAGTACGTTGCGAACCAACATATAGAAATCTACAAACGTGCTATATTGGAAAAGAGACGAAATGTCATAGCAGAGAACTAGATCAAAAGTGAACCTTAAGGGGGACCTTGCTAAAAAGGTCACATAAAGCCGCGGAATGGAGACGCGCCCATGTATGGCCCGGGCTGTAGCAGTGAGTGGCGTTATGTGTGTGAACAAAATGGATCCTGGAGTACAGTTACAGCGATTTTTTAATCCTCGACACTATATCTTCGGTTTGTAGGTCCAGAACAATTATGTAATGGCAAAAAAGAGCACGAGCATTGTTTTACGATATCGTATATAGATCAGACTTTATAACAATAGGATCTAAGTCATATTTTGACAATAGCGATTCCACGACTTCCTCAAACCAAGATTCTGCGTAGGGTGCAACATACACCTTTTCAACCAATGCCTGAAGATCGGCACTGACATACTTTCCTTTGTCTGTCAATTCATTAGGAATTATAGTTCGTTCTCGGGATGAGAAAACATTACTTCCTTCAGTTGCTTTGTTTGCTAGCAATTTGCGGTTGACATTGTCATCGGGTAAACACGTAACTGCCCTTATCTCGTTCTCATATTCAAACGACTTACGTTTTGTTACAAAGGCTTGGAAAAGATCATTCCATTCATTCATCCAGTCTTTTGAAAAATCCAAGTATTGCACTTTCCCTATCCATATAGTATCCTGATTATTGTCCCTGAAGCACTCACTTAACCTCCTTGTTGTGGATTGTATTGCTATACCGGCATTTTCGTGAGAATATAAGTGCCACATAGCAGCGGATTCATATTCATTATAATGCCAAGGGTTAATCAGAACTAGTTGGCGATACATTTGAAATTGCTCTATCATAGTTTGAGGCACTCTGTGGTTAAGATGGTTAAGTTCATACCCGCCCTGAAAGTTTTGTTTTTGTCCTTCCTTATTGCTACTTGATCTTATCATATTACTATACTGGGGAATTATGCCTTCGTATGGATCACGCAGTTTGTTCGCCTTTACAAAAAATAGCGCTTTTCTATTCAACATGCTAACGAATTCTGCCAATTCCATGTACTGCCAGATCTTACCATCGGTGTCTGGAGGCGGTTTAAACGCAGGATGAGTCGTATGCATAGATTGAATCTGTATGGGCTTTCTTAGAATTTGAATAGTTAGAATCGTTTTTAGTGCAACCTTCTTAATGGATTACGTATGTTCAATTTCTTGATGTGTGTCTTGTCTCATGAACAAACCATTTCA
>DAINRW010000120.1:0-4374 GCA_036741615.1 Nitrososphaera sp. | reverse complement strand
GACATGGATGTTCTGCGCATCCCAAATTATTCTGCAGTGGTACCTGGTACTGAGGACTATATCTGGGTCTATAGTGGAAAAGGTCCAACAAAGCGACATGCAATGGCAAGCGCACTAATGGAAAGCATTGAACGTTACTCATCACTGCCGTCAGGCTGGTTAGGCAAATTTGTCCGGTCAAGCTATTCCGAGTTGTCAAAGACCCACAAGGTGTTGCATCCTGACGAGATAGTAGAACCAATGAGGTTTGTATACCACACTGACATGATGATGGACTGGCTGCCTGGGTATGACCTTGTAAGCGGCGAGGAAATAATGGTGCCTGCATCCATTGCGTTATTTCGGTACACTTCATCTCCGCCAGCTATCAATCCATTTTCGTATTTTCATACAAATGGTCTTGCATCAGGCAATGTAATGGAAGAGGCAGTCTGTCATGCGCTATGTGAGGTGATAGAGCGAGATGCAATGAGCCTGGCAGACCTACGGGCAAGCGCTATTCCGTTCCACATCTTGCGTACAATTGTACATTCTCTAAATGCTGCGGCATTTTCAGTGTCGCACATTCTAACTGATAAGTTTGTCGATGATCCCAGCATATTTCCTGACGTCGATATCTCTGAAATTGACTTTGAGCCTGTAAAGACCTTGGTTGAAAAGTTCAGGCAGGCTGGCATTTCTCTTATGGTAAAGGATATTACCTCAGATATTGGTATTCCAACATTTAATGCTAGTAGCGTAGAGTGGATCAGTCACGACTACGGGTACCTTGCAGAGGGGCATGGTACCCATCCTGATGCAAGGATAGCAGTTCTTCGTGCAATTACGGAAGTATCACAAACTAGAGCTGCAAACATCCAAGGGGCAAGAGATGACCTGCGGAAGATTAAGTATAATGACGAGAATACCGATGATAGACGCGCTTGGCAGTTTATGCACTCAACAAAAAAGATTAGATTTTCAGAAGTACCGACATTCTTTAACGAGGATATTCTCGACGATATCAATTTTCTTCTCTATCGACTAAAGAATGTGGGGCTGAATCAAGTAATAATTGTCGACTTAACAAATCCGGATATTGGAATTCCCGTAGTGAGGGCAATAGTACCTGGGCTTGAGACCTTCAAGATAACAAAGTCTGTTATGGGTATGCGGGCAAGGTCGTGTTTTAAGCAATGGACAAGCCAATAATATTTCTAGGACCTTCGCTGAGCCGTGAAAAAGCAAAGAAAATCTTTGACGCAGACTATAGACCACCCGCAAGAAAAGGCGACTTTTTGCGACTGGCTGCAGATTTTGATACAGCAGAAATGGCGGTTGGGTTTGTCGACGGTGTATTCCTCCAAGACTATCCTCCTACACCGATCGAAGTGTATCATTTGATAAGAAAGAACGGGATATTATTGGTAGGTGCAGCAAGCTTAGGTGCATTGAGGGCAGTAGAGCTTGAAAAGTTTGGGATGGTAGGGATCGGCAAGATATTTCAACTTTACAAGAGTGGCAAGCTTAATGCAGACGATGAAGTAGCAGTCACATTTGCACCCGAGGGAGATTATAGGTTACAATCCGAGGCTATGGTAGACATACGATATAATCTCTACCTTGCACACAAAAACAAAGTTATTAGCGAAAATGCAAAACGTGTGCTAGTCAAATTAGCAAAAGAGATTTACTTTCCACATCGAAAATATACGTACATTCTCGAGGAAGCACAGAACAGGTATCCTAACCTTGAAAGTGAGATTGACTCTTTCAGCAGATATATTAAATCGAATAGAAAGAGCTTGAAGGAAATTGATACAATAAGACTTGTAAATTATCTTAAGAGGCGATATGAGTCTGCTGGCACTATTTCGATGCAATAGCTGCATCTATCTGTTTGGCTAGGTTTGATATGCTGACTGGTTTTCTGATAAATGCCTTGACATCTATTGTGGGAAACATCTTTCTGAACTCTTCGTAATAGATTTGAAACGCGGTCAGAAAGCAGACTTTGACGCTGGTATCCCTCTTCTTCAATTGTCTGTACAAATCAAAGCCGTTTATTCTAGGCATTCTAATATCAATTATCATAAGGTCATAATACTTAGGTTGGAAGCTTGCAACCGCTGAATGTGGATCATTGAAGGTATCTACAGCAAAACCCTGGCGCTCAAGTCCCTTCTTAAGGACGTTCGTAATGTCCGGCTCATCATCCACTACGGCTATCCTTTTCATGAATACATAAAATTTTTGCAGGCAATATTTTAATTGAATGGTCTCTTTTTTCATCCAACAAATATATTCTTAAATTGTCACTTCTTTGCTGTAAAAGAGGATGAAGATTTACACCAAGACAGGGGATAAGGGAGAAACTATGCTTATCGGCGGTAAACAGGTCAATAAGGCAGATCTGCGAATAACTGCATATGGTGAAGTTGACGAGCTCAATTCTAGCATTGGTCTTGCAGTTTCATTTCTGCACTCAAAAAAGGACTTACTTTCGGATATAGCCGATACCTTAGAGCAAGTGCAGAATGATCTTTTCATTCTTGGCTCCGATCTTGCAGACCCTTCTTGGCCCCCAGCCGATGGTAAGACGCCTCGCACGAGCGAAAAAATGGCGTCTGTGTTAGAGCCTATTATCGACAGAATTGAGTCGGAACTTGAATCGATCACATTCTTTATCCTGCCAGGAGGAAGCGTAGAAGCATCGTTTTTACATCTTAGTAGAGGAGTTGCACGTCGAGCAGAGAGAGCTGTCGTATCCCTCTCAAAGAACCAGTCGATAAATCCTGCAATAATAGTATATCTTAACAGGCTGTCGGATCTCCTATTTGTGACAGCTCGGTTGGTTAACAAAAGGCTGGGCATGCCGGATATTCCTTGGAGAAAGTGATTTTTCAACATTCTTTCACCAATTGCAATGAAGACTAACATTAAAATGGCTAAAGCTCATCTGCCAAATTATATAGGCTGTGGGCCAAATCTATAATGTATTGATAATATTGGCCATCACTTTGTTGATGGCAGTGACGACAACAATGCTTGCATATTTTGTCGATCTTTTGCCGCAAGCAGTTGATAACAATGTGGCACTAATAGGATCATCTGATAATGCAACTATCAGTGGTGATCGATCAGTTCAAGACAATTAGCTTTAAAGTAGGTGTATATTACTTTCCTGAGTAAGCATGGCCAGTGAAAAGAATAGCGTTAGTTGCCCCTACTGCGCCTCCAAGTTCGATACCAAGGAAGAGCTTTCAAAGCATATAGACAGGATACACCATGGCTCAGGTCTTCTTGAAGGCGACTCGCGAAAATGGTAACAGTAGATGACCTATCTCTTTTTTTTCATTCAATTTTGCACCTTAAATCTGTCAGGCGCGCTGGCTGGGTCTCAAAGGTCAAAGTTGAAGACGCCGAGTCCGTTGCAGACCATACGTTTTCAATGGCAACCATGGCAATGCTTTTGTCAGATATATTGGGTTTTGATACACATCGGATAATCAAGATGGTCCTAATACATGATCTTGCGGAGTCGATAGTGGGCGACTATGTACCTGGAGATGTGAGTGCTCGACAAAAATTAGTCAAAGAAAAAGAAGCAATGAAATACATTCTATCCAATCTTCCCAAAGAGATAAGAGAAGACTATGAAAAGATCTGGCTTGAATATCTACATAATAGGACTGAAATTGCTAGATTTGTACACAGGCTAGATAAGCTGGAGATGGCACTGCAGGCTTATCAGTATTCAAAGCAGGGATACGCAGAAAAGTTACTGGCTCCTTTCTTTGAATCTGCAAGCACTGCCGTTGGTGACACCAGCGACATTATTAGCGAAATCCTAAAATCTTTAAGGCCTGCAACGGCCAAGAAATAGCATGCAGTATTTCGTGGCCCTCAAAATAGGAGAAAAACGTGTAAAATCTGCACAAGAGTTGCTGACCCGCTACGCAGGCCATGCCATGCCTGCTCTTGCCCTCAAAGACAACAAAAGCAACATCTGGGAGCCTGTAGGCGAAGAGACGCTTTACGCCGTGGTCAAGGAGGACGCTGGCTACCTGATTGCCTTTTGCGACAGAAAGGGTATTGCAAAATCAATTGCACAGTGGTTTTCAGAGGATGTAAAGAATCAGATTATCTCCAAGATTAAGGCGGAGCAAAACATGCAGGAATACTTTGGTAAGCTGTCACTCCCTATTTAGCTAAGTTCATTGCGGCGATTTTGCTACAGCATGTGTCTGTGCTCATCACTAGTAAAGTAAGGTTCCTAAGCGCAGTCAAACAGGTGCTGATAAAAACGATATCTGCAACAAGATTATACCCTCCGCAGATATGGCTTTTATACCGAAATAAGCTTATGAGCATAATCTTGGCAGATAGGTTCGA
>DAINRW010000119.1:0-4378 GCA_036741615.1 Nitrososphaera sp. | reverse complement strand
TATGGTATAAGCTACTTACTAAGTAATCTATTGCTACTGCCCTTAAATAGAATCCTGTGAATTATAAGCCATGCTAAAGGTAGCCGTTATTTTAGGGAGCACCCGCCCTGGCCGCAATGGTGAGGCAGTAGCTCAGTGGGTCTTCGAGACTGCAAAAAAACGAAGCAACGATGCAGAGTTTGAATACGTCGATATTAAAGACTTCGACCTACCGCTCTTAGACGAACCAGTTCCGCCATCACAGGGTCAGTATAACAAAGACCATACCAAAACATGGTCTGCAAAAATCGAATCCTGTGATGCTTTTATCTTCGTCACGCCGGAGTACAACCATGGAATCCCGGGCGCACTGAAGAACGCAATCGACTTCCTTTACCGAGAGTGGAACAACAAAGCTGCTGGGTTTGTAAGCTATGGCAGTGCTGGTGGTGTGCGCTCAGTGGAACATTTGCGTTTGGTTATGGCGGAACTCCAGATTGCTGATGTGCGCGCACAAGTCTCACTATCACTTTTTACAGACTTTGAGAACTTTACGAAATTCAAACCCGCTGCACATCATGAAAAATCATTCAATGATATGCTAGATCAAGTCATTGCATGGGGAATCGCTCTAAAGGCTCTGCGAACAAAAACTAGCTGAATATTCTCCAGCAGCGGAGCATCCTAAGACGCCAAGCATCTTTTTCCAACGTAACAGATACATGACAACCGAATATCCTTTCAACTCCAGCTGCATCAAATTCCCTCCCTTAATACTTCTTGAGCCCTAACTTTTTCATTAAATGAGAGATCACTAGGTCCAGCGGCTAATGTATATACTATCATCCGTTTATCCACACCCAAATTAATTAATTATCGAGTTTTGGATTGTATCCATTGCTGTGTTTGCGTAAACCGCCAATTGTTCATTGCCAGAGTATATTGGAGGATACTGGACCTCTAACAGAGTCTGTTGTCCCCCACTTTCATTGACTGTCCATTTTACAAAGTCCAGCATAGCTGCAATTCTTCTTCTTTCCGACTCTTCTTTGTCATCATCATTAACAAATAGGGAGACATAATAGAGCCCAACTATGGGATAAGCGTCGCTTACAGTTCTGCTTGCATTTATGGTAGGTGGAGATGGTGGCAGCTGTTGTTGTTGCGGGGATCTCGGGTCCGTACTGGAATTGTGGAACTGAAGGGCAACATCTATGGCCCTACCGATGGATTGCATAGAAGGAACAACGTAATCTCCGTCAGGATCTGCAATTGCTGCATACGTCATTCTAGTCTGTACTGCATATGAATAATCAACATATCCGATGGAGTAAGGTGTTTTTCTAACCGTTTCAGCGAGGTCGGCTGGTCCGGAAGCAATGATGCTATCATTCTTTGGCCAGCTTAAGCTTTGGAGGCTCAGGTACCGATTTAGCAGCATTCGAGAATTACTGCCATCAATGCTATCATCGTCCCCAGTGTGCACTACAACTATTCTCTCATTTGGCAGGTTCAGACTAGGATTCAACTCTTTTAGAGCTGCATCATCCCACTGCGTGATGCTACCGTTCAATATGAGGAATAATATAGTAGAGTTAAGCCTCAGACCTGACGGTATATCGGGAAAGCTAGGAATATTATAGACTATGGCGACAGCCTGAGCACTCACTGGAACGTTCAGGGCATTTCGATTCTCATTAGGAATCGCAACTATTGCTAAATCACTATCATTCCTATTATCTTCAGCTACAGCTATTTCTCTATCTGCCAAATAATCTACATTTACATCAACTAATGACCCAGCTTGCTGATTTTCATATTGGGCTATCCATCTTTGAACAAAAGGGAATGCGGATGGTGTAGATACAATATCAATTGTTGTTGGCATTACTGTGGGGACTGCAGTCCTGTTGCCTATCTTATCGTTAGTAGCCATAGGGGTATTATCCGCTTCATCACCCTCTGGAGTGAGGGCAGACCTTGGTTGGAAAAAAGTTGTTAGTAATGATGTCACGGTCACCAGTATTATTATTGCCACTGACACAATTACTAATAGCAACATTAAGGCAGTTTTTTTCTTTCTCAAAATAACTATATTGCATGCACACCCCTGTTTTCAAGATTGTTAAGAAATATCATCGTCGACCACCAGCGTTTTCGAAATTGTCGCTTTCCTTATGCTCCTTGCTGTAAGATAGTACAGAAAAATCGCGATTCCAAAAAAGACAGGATACCACCAGACCACACCATAAAATGAGAGGTTGAGAGGGGTCATTACATCTTTTGGCCATTCACCAAAAAGAACAAAGTAAAACATATCTTCAAGCCATATGAAATTTAGAATGTTGCCTGTACCCCACAGAAGACCTTGCGACTTTACAACTGTAGTTGTTCTAAAAAGCAGTTTGTCAAAAAAAGGGTTAAACGATATCAGGATGGCCAAAAGTAGCATTACGACATGATAAAAGTAAAGCTGGTAAAAAATGTGAATATTCATTGGGTAGACTAGCACACCTAGTCCTATAGGACTTGCAAGTAGCATATGTTCTATTAATCCGTATAGCATTGCAAAGAGACATATCGAGATCCCCGAGGTCAGATTTACCGGCCTCAGTGGAAACCTCTTGATAAAAATGATTGATGTCATTAACTTTTGATTTTTACATGGTAGCACATACCATTTAAGTTGATACAAAAAGACTCAAAATTGCAACATAATGCAAGAGCTGTTTTGTGGATTGTCTCTCTACTCGTAGAAAAACGCAGACTTTAGCTCGAACAAGCACTCGCAAATTCAGAGGATATAGTTGGTTCCGACGCTGTTTTGAATAAAAGCATCAGGCATCTTTCTAGCTATTTCATTCATAGCTTTCAGACCAGAGCAGTGACACGGCACAACAAATCTTGGTTTCAGTTTCTCCAACTCTCCTACCGTTTTAGAAATTATCTGCTCGAATAAGCCCCCTGATAGGTGCATCCCTCCAAGCATAGCATAGACTCTATCTTCCCCCGTCAATTCTTTTGCATAATTTAGAGTGTTTATAATTCCTGCATGTCCGCAGCCGGTAATAATTACGAGTCCTTTGTCTTTAACCTTCAAAATAATTGCCTGATCGTCTTTGATTAGCGGATCAGGTTCGAGCTCTCCTTCCTTTACTTTTGAGTAGTGGTTAGGGAAGCCTTTTTCGAAACTATTGGTCCTAGGAATTTCGCCTGTGACTAGAACTCTATCGCTTATCCACAAGCTGGCAGAATGTGTTTCGATAATACTATATCCTGCGTTAGCCAAACGGGATCTATCTGGAGCAGGCAGGTCTATCGTTCTACCATCCTGAAACTTTACTAATCTATTTTTAAAAGCATCCTCGTGAAGGACAAGTGGGATTTCCTGTCTTGTAGTCATCTTCTTTCTAAGATTGAGCAATCCACCTGCATGATCAATATGACCATGACTTGAAATCAAGGATTCACAATAAGACAAGTCAAGGTCGAGGACATCTGCATTGTGAGGAGCAGCAAAAGGATCTAACCCAGAATCAAGTAACAGACTGCGCTTCACTCCATCAAAGTGTAAAGTTAACAGGGCACAAAAACCATGCTCTGCTACAAGTGGCTGCTCATACCAATTCCTAGTTAGTATTGGTCTATGAGCCACTTCTGTATTTGGCAGAAGTAAATCTACTGTGTTATCAACTAAACATGTGACTTCCACTCTTTCAACTTCTTTCAAGATCATTTTTGTATATCATCAGATTAATGACAAACACTTCCTACTAAGTATTTAGAATGCAAACTTTGTAATGTAATGATAGTAATCCACAACGAATGTATGCGTGCCTATTCCAGAGCTATGGATAGAAATTGTTGCATCGTCTTGTTCTTTCTAATACCGATTACAGTATGCGATACCAATAAACACTATCTGAATTATTAAATATTTGTTATCACGTCCAGAGGGTCCTATGAAAAACTTCATAGAATAAACCCAAATACGTATGCATAACTATTAAGTCGGGGCTTTTTCTTTCAATTGATTTACTAATCCAAGCTGTCTTTGAGTATGGTCATGTAACTTTTGTAGGCGATAACCTTACCTGTTAACTCGGCTTAAAGTGCTCTGCTGTGAACTTTCGGGACATAATAAAAGGTCATTTTTTAGCTAATTTGACTGCCTAGAAGGTTTTATACCATTACTTAGCTAATAATAGCATGATAACAACGTCTAAAGTCGAAAGTTGTCTAAGTTGCGGTAAACAGATTGAATACGTAATGGGTTCGTGCCGCAATTGCGGAACTGATCGACTACCAGCCAATTTCGAAGATACCCATAAAGGCTTTGTCTAAAGTGTCTGATTCAAAACCCTCGAAAGCCGTTGGGTGACTTCGTTGATTTAGCGAT
>DAINRW010000118.1:0-4388 GCA_036741615.1 Nitrososphaera sp. | reverse complement strand
TAGAGCGAGGTTTTTCAGACCAAATAATTGCAGCAGCTTTTCAGTTTTATAACGAGAGAGACAACAACCAAAGCTCCTTTCTAGTATATGACTACAAATCGAACAAGTTTTATCCATTCGTTCCTGTAGACCATAAAAGAAAGACTCGAAACACCACAGAAGAAATCAAAATCATGGAAACAATTGCCGACGAGATACCTTTTGAGAAAGACCGAGATTTGTGGCATCCCCTCTGGAATCTTCCCTTGTAATATAGTATCAAAGTCCTTCCAATAACGGGTTCATCAACCAGAACACTTGACTACCACGACAGCTCCATATTGCAGGCCCAGTGTAGTAGTCCGGTATGCTGTAGGGCTTGGGCACTTTCCAAAGACTCAAAACCAAAGATTCTAGCACTAACACACCAAGTTTTTACTTTTAGTTTGGTTAATTACGAAAAAATAATGAAAGACGTTGGTCCTCATGTGACAAAGGTAGACAAAATTTATCCTAGTTGTAAGATAAGAGAAAGTTGATTGAATTAATTCTTATTTTTGATAAATGTTATATTGCTTAACTTTAAGTATAAACCTTCAGTTGTTCATTATTCTCAAACCTTATTATTATGAGGCACTCCACGGCGCTGTAATACAATAGTGGAGATAGTTAATCATTCATTTACTACTTTCCAATGCCTACCTTCTCTCGATAACCGCAGTCATAGCATGTGTATGCGTATCCCAGAATATCATTAGTTCTATCCTTGTTTCCTTACCCTGATGATGCATATAAGTATCAGAACTATTGGGAGAATAGGTAACCATAGACTGTATCTTTGAGCAATTCTACCTGTTATTGTATAATCTTGAACAAACTACTCATAATGTCCTCTCAATAAGGTATTTATTATCATAGCGAAGAACCTCTAATGCACAGGAATGAACTTCGGCAGCTGTTACAGAGACAGAATCAGCATAATCAGCGACATTTTAGAAGTTGCAAAAGGCGATGGCGGGGCTTCAAGGACCAGAATAATGTATAACGCAAACCTTAGCCACGACCAAATGAAACACTATCTGAGGATTCTAAACGAGAACTATTTTCTTTACTATAATTTACATACTCAAAGATTCAAGACTACTGAAAAAGGTCTTAAGGTTATTGAAGCCTACAAGCGGATTGAGGATATGATCAGGTCACAACAAGTATCGCCTCCGCCACTTAGGCAACGGCAGGTGCGAAGAGGAGGCCTAATCGAGGTAACGTGATAAAAAACATTGATAATGATAAACCTTTAGCCAGACTACTTGTTGTAGACGATGACTCAGACATAGTTCATGTTCTTAAGTTAGGTCTTCTAAGAAAAGGATTCTTAGTCGATGGATTTACCAATCCAGAAGAGGCATTATACGGCTTCAAGTCAAACTCAAAGGCTTACTGTTTAGTGCTATCAGACATCAGAATGCCCTATTTGTCTGGAATAAAACTAGCAAGAAAAGTCAAAGACATTAATTCAGGTGTCAAGGTTGTCCTCATGACTTCCTTTGAAATAAGAGATAATGAATTTTCTAAAGTATTTCCTTCTACACATGTAGATGGCTTTGTTCAAAAGCCAATCGGTATTAGAGATTTGACTAACAAGATACTGACCATCATAGGCGAAACTAAGAGAAGAAAATAGAGAAGGGCATCTCGTGGTGCGAATGTAGCGTCATATTTTGAACTGAAGGGACTTAGTCATTCATTCCTCTCTTCGTATTCTTTGATGGCCTAAGTTTTTTTTACTTTTACTGCCCTGTGGACCCTTTCAAGGAATGCATGTTGATAATTTTGGTAGGAATTCTTGTTTTCCAGACACTCATTGCAGATAGACGCCTGCGATATAGCTTGTGTATCATAGTCGTCATCAGCCTCCACAAACCCCGAGTCATTGCGGGCAACAGGCCTGCCGCAGATAAAACAATCAACCTTTGCCGCTACGGACTGCTGCCTGTCCGTATCAATCTGTCTTTTTTCAGTTGCTGCCTTCTGAGAGGTAGTGCATTCGCTATGCTTGATCGCCTTGCTGCTCTTCGACCAAAGAGCATATTGACCTGCAGATATTTCTTTTCCGCATGCAGAGCACTTGCCCTTGTATTTTACCAAAAGCCTTATCCAATCATTCATTTTCTTTTCGCCTTCTCGATCTCTTTTGCTATCGACTCACCAACGGATCCGTCCTGAAAGTTATCTATCGCAAACTCCACTGGATCTATTTTTTCATCGATGATTGCTCTGATAAAAAATGGTAGGACAAATAACCCTGTAGAGCTTCTTGATATATGAAAAGTCAGCGCAAGTTCATCCAAGATCTTCTTTGTCGACTGCGAGCGAGCAAATATAGGCCCCATCACAGGCCATGGCATTGAATACTGGTGGTATTTGATACCCTTCTGGCGTGATTTTTCGTATAACCCTGTTGCGATCAGACTATTTACATATTTTAGAAGGCGCCACTGCCTTGATGCATTGGCCCGTCCAACAATCATGTCTGCTCTTGAAAGTACATTCAGCAATAAAGCAAGATCGTGTTGTTCCATTTCTGAGGAAACTATACTCGAGAATAAGGCTGCCAGCATATCTTTTCGCCTCTCCTCGGGTGAAATCAACCGGTATCGGGGGTCAGGATATGACACATCTGCTCTTATTATGAACTGCATTGCTTTGCCCAGCGTGTCGGCATTAAAGTAACCATTGATTGCGTCTGCAATATCCACATCTACTACGTCTTTGTTTGATACAGTAGAATAGCCAGCGGCACGTGACTGTGCGCTGTTGAGCAACGATCGGATGTCACCTCTACTGTTGTCTATTATTGATATCTTGTCATCTGATCCAAGTTTTACCCCTTCGGTCCGCAGTACATGATCTAGAAACATCAGCAATAGGCGCGAGGGCACTGGGCTAAACTCTACTATCTTGCAAGCCTTGGCAAGCTTCGTTATCTTTAGTGACTTTTTGTTTGCAGCCATTATCACCGGCACAGTTGGCTCTTTTATTAGATTGATAAGAGTGTCAAGACCACCTGTATCCTCCCTACCCGAGATACCATCCACCTCATCTAAGAAAAGCATTATTTTTTTACCCAGGAGATTGGCAGTATTTTGAAAAATGGGTGTTATTCTTGCCTGCAAGGCTTCCTTGTTGCGTATGTCACTTGCATTCATTTCTACTACATCATAATCAAAATGCCTTGCAAGTGTGTGTGCTAGGGTGGTCTTACCCGTGCCCGGGGGACCCACCAATAGAAGCGGTCTGCTGCCACTAACCCATCCTGCTAACCACTTTATTGCAACAAGTCGAGCATTCTCATTACCCACCATTTCTTGTAGGGTCTTTGGCCTGTGCTTTTCAGACCACATCATCATAATCATCTTCTTGCAACAACTTCTTCTATCTTTTTGTTGAATTCATCAAAGGGCGCACGGCGCATAAGCTCATTATACCAGTACTGATTGTAGTGACTGACAGTCAAGAAAAGAAATTCCAAAAAAGGCTTTATCTCAAAGTTCTCAGGCAACATGTCAATTGCAATTTTTGCTTCCTCCAGAAAGAGATCACTCTTTGCCATTGTGAGTTCAAAGCCCCGCTGGACATTACCCACGTTGATAGCAAAGTAGAGTGGCCATGACGGAATCTTGACTTCATTGTTCCCTAGGGCATCCTCGATCTCATTACCACAGCCAACACACTCACCAGCCTTGGCCATGCCAAGATGGAAAATGTCAGAAAGTGGACGGCGATTAAGCGCCATGTTCCTGCCAGCAGTTCCCATTACTGACCTGTATTTCTTGTAGCAATCGGTCATGTTTTCGTCATTAATTGATGCTGGTTCCATCTTTAGTTTGACATCTATGTACTGACCGATTCTGGCATTGCGAAAACCCTCTTCAAAAGCCTTTAGAACTACATCGCCTCCTTGAGCAATATCGGCGCGCGCTATTGCAAGTATGTATGGATTCATGAACTTGTACTCGTCAAGATACTCCAGATCTTCATCCTTGTCAACTATTCTGTCCATAGGCTCTGAAAGATCAATCGCAATTATGTGACCATCGATAACCGCTTTTCTCTTTTCTTCAGATACGCTGTCGCCAAAATATTTAGATGCACCATCGTAAAGTGCGTTGAAAACTGGAAACGTCATCTTGACAAAATTAGAATTTAGTATACGTCTGACCCTGTCAGCAAGAATGTCAGGGTTTGACAATCTCATTTGGATATCTGGCACTCGATTGTGCGGTAGGACAAGCTCTTGTGAACCGACCTCTTCGACAAATTTGCGTATTGTATCGGAGGGAGTACTATCAGTGGTTATCGCTTTATGCAAGGATAAGGTGAATCGCTGAACGAAGCTAGGAAATTCC
>DAINRW010000117.1:0-4431 GCA_036741615.1 Nitrososphaera sp. | reverse complement strand
CTCCTCAACCAGTTCAACCTCCTCCTCAACCAGTTCAACCTCCTCCTCAACCAGTTCAACCTCCTCCTCAACCAGTTCAACCTCCTCCTCAACCAGTTCAACCTCCTCCTCAACCAGTGCAAACTGACTCCCTTTCTAATGCACCGACAGGAGTCGCAAATAGCGACGACAATTCCTCGGACCAGCCTGAAGGCCCTGTAAAGTTCGCATTCGTAGACTCGTTCTGGACTGACTATACCTCGCTTGGAGGCGTTGTTGCAAGCACATCCGCTGAGAGCATCGCTGCTCAGCCACTCTCTCCGGTAATAAGGCAAGAAGTTGAACCTGGACAAGGAGAAGCTGTCCTAGCAGTTGTCTTGAGGAATCTAGGATTCGCGGATGCAACAAGCATAAGCGGTTCGCTTGATCTACCGTCTGGATTCAGGGCCATTATTACTCCCGAGAATGTGGACTCTGATACCTCTTTGGCAAGCTATAATGGAATAGTTAATGCAGGTCAGACCTTTACGCTCTACTTTCGTGTACTGGTAACAGATGAAACTCAAGTGGGCGAAGAATACAATGGTGAACTTAAGATACGTTATTTTAGAGTGGATGAGCAGGAAGAAGAAGACACTAGATCCACAACGCTAGAAATTCCGTTTCGTTTAAGCGGTAAAGTTCTTCTAAGTACATCCACTGTTGCGACGTTTTCTGGCAACAGCAATATCCAAGGCGTACCGCCCGGTCTCTCCAATATTGTAAGCGTGAATCCTGGTGTTGTTAATCCATTAAGAATAGAAATTAGCAATAATGGATCAACTATAGCTACAGGTGTTGTAGTGGATGTACTACCGCCAGGTACTGTATCCTCTTCTGCTGTTCAAAGCGGCGTAGATGGAAGCGGAACTATTGTTAATAACAGTGCAGAAAGTGCAACCTCGGTACCTTCGCAACAAGTGCTGCCATCATCATCCCCATCACCTACAATGGTGGTAGTCGGCTCGCCTTCATTTAATGTTGGCATCATAGGTGCAAACGAAAAGAGGGAACTATTATCTGCAGTTTTTCCTGCAGATGCGGCGGCTGGCTCATTAACAACTCTGAACATCCAGATATCATATAATGATGCCTATGGCGATAGGAGGACTTTAAATCAAATTCTGGGTGTGCACATCTCGCCTGAGTCACCCCAATCAGGTTTGAACGTACTGCCTACCAGTTTTGCGTCCTGGAACGAAGTACCTGGACGTACATTACCCATACCGACACCTATTAGCTTTGGGACATCTTTGAATGATGGTGGAAATACGACGAATATTCAAAGCGACATCGTTAGCAGCAATGGTAGCACCAGTACAAATTTGTCTTCAAATCAACCCGAATCTATTCAACTTGCTGCAGGGAGCGTTCAAGATCTATCCTTTGCCATAGCGAATAACAATAACCAAGGTATAGTGATATCGGACGTTGTCGTTTCACTTTCTTCCGAATCAAACGCTTTGAGAATCCTAGGTGACTCGCGCTGGAACCTACAGAGCCTAGGTCCTAATTCTCAGCAAGAGCTGTCGACTCAGGTGTATGCATCGACCTCTTTGATTGGAAGCCCTGTTTTTTTTACAGTAACAATGCAGTATATACGAAATGGCAATGAGCTCAGAACAGAGTCGTTTCAGCTTGGTGCGATAATTATAGGAGACATTCAGATAAGCGTAAATGATATTGCGATTAGTTACATAGGAGATACTCCAAACATAGTAGGAAACCTCCTAAATGAAGGAAACACCCCTGCTCTCTTTACAAAGATAGAACTGCACGAATCGGGCTCACAAGGAGGAGCACAATTGTTGCAGCCGACTGTCTCTTCACAATTTCTTGGAGACGTGGCGGTAAATACTCCGATTCCATTCAATATTCCACTGCAAATACCTCCGCAAAACATAGGGCAAGACGCGACAAGCAATAACTACCCTGTTTCAATTAAGATAACTTATAGCGATGAGCTACGAAATACTCATGAACTCATAGAAAATGAAACGATTAGTATTGAACCAATTCAAGCAAGCAGGGGGCAACAGGTTGGGTCATCCACACAACAGAATGCTTTGCTCAACAATGGATTCATAGATGCATATTGGGTTGATAGTGGCGTAGCAACATCATCGGCTGAGGTTGGCAACTTGTCAAGTGCTACAGAGACCGCAGGTTCAACGCTCCCCTCTGAAAGAGAAGTGGGGCCAGGCGAAGGACCATCTTTCCTTGCTGTGGTTCTGAGCAATACAGCTTTTTCAGACATCACTGGCATTATCGGATACCTCACGCTTCCAGATGGTTTTTCGGCCACTAGTGCCGTTGGTACTCCTTCTTTAAGCCCTGCTAATAACGCGTCCGCTGAGGAAACGTCTGGCACGACCGCAATCGCCAGTTTGAGCAACATTGTCAGGGCAGGTCAGACCTATACGCTTTATTTCAGAGTGAACGTGCTAGAAACAGCCCAAAAGGGATTTCAAGAAGCTCTGCTAAGAATCAATTACTTCAAAGTCCCAGAGCCTCAACCTGGGACATATAGGGTACAAACAATAACTGTGCCATTTGAACTTCCGGGTAGAGTAATACTTGATGTCTCCTCAGAGACAGAGGACCTTGTCCCGGGTGAGGCTAATGACGTAAGACTGACAATCAGAAATACGGGATCTGCAGATGCGCACAGTGTGATCGTCAATATTAATGCTGTAGGCGGCAGCATTATCACAGATAATGAAGAAGCTGGCGACAGTACTAGAAATGACAATGCATCCAGCAACCAGGTTAATCAAGATGGACAGCCCGAACAACAGCAACCATCACCTTCTACAGCTGCCGTTGCCAGTATTGGTACCAGAACTTTTAATATCGGATCGATTCCAGCCAATGGCTCTACCGAGATAGCCACGACTGTTTATCCATCGAGTTCGGCTGGAGGAACCCTACAGAACCTAGACGTTGACATCACATACAATAATGCAAATGGAGATAGGAGATCAACACCTATTTCAATTGGTTTTAGAGTGCTACCTAACCCTCCGGAAGGAGGTTTGAGCGTGAGTCCTTCATCATCAACAGAAAGACTTGTTCAGGAAAGAATCATTCTTGCTTCTACGATCGCCGGTTCTGCTGCAGGTAACGCCACTCCTAGCGGAAATGAAGCTTCGGAAGTTACTATAATTGCAGGCCGAGCGCACGATATGAATTTTAACATCACGAACGATAACACGAATCCCATAACTGATATTGTTGTCACACTCGCTTCAAGATCAGAATCCTTGGAAATAATCGGTGATTCAAGGTGGACGTTAGAGGAGTTAGCCCCCCAAAGCAAGGCCAGATTCTCAACCCGGGTTTTTGCTTCTGACACACTAATCGGTAGCCCTGTTTCTTTTGAAGTTAGTATTCAGTACATCTCAGGCGATCAAATAAAATCTGGCTCCTTCTCACTAGGAGGAAACGTAATAGGCGAGATAGAAATAGGGATAAACGAACTCGCAGTAAGAAACATTGGCGAAGTACCGAACCTAACGGGCAACCTTCTGAATCAGGGAAATACTAATGCCTTGTTCACCACGATTGAGTTAATAACAAGTCCCGCAGGAATGAACCAAAGCGTTATCATGCCGGTGGCAAATACTCCTCAGTACCTAGGCGATCTTGAAGATAATTCTCCTCTGCCCTTTAGTATTCCTCTAACAATAGGCAATAGCGGTGGTAGTACCGTTGGAGCAGGAATTTATCCTGTTCCCCTTAGAGTTACCTATAGTGATGAGCTCAGAAACACACACGAGCTCATTCTAAATAGTACTGTCTCTTATAATCCGCCTCCGCAGCAAGAAGAAGCACCTAACCAGGGTTTTCTTGGCTTCGGTTCAACTACAGCTGACGAAAGTACAACAAGCAGTTCCCTCCCGCTCCTTCCCATCATAGTAGTCGCCATAGCAGCAGCGGCTTTTGTCATCATTATAGTACGGAGACGCCGTTCAAGGAGGAAAAAGGTATCTAGACTTATGACTGGTCAAAATGATAGTGATGAAGATGATTTTGATGAGTCTTTGGACGAAAATCTAGGACCATCACAGAATAATGAAACTTCACGCAAAGAATAGAAGTTCTAAGTCAAAATCTCACTATTACCCGAGAAGGAGACACATCTTCCTATGAATCAACTTACAGATACACTCACGGAGTGTTGGGAGCTTTCCCGGTAAATTATTGACGGTATAAACGATTCTTTTAGTTGGACTGATGAACGCATAACAGGATGCATCAAATGATCCCTCAATTTTTTAATCTCTATGCGATTCAATCTGTCGCTGTATCACAAAATAGCTCAAGCGCAACAGAGCCCTTTTATTTTTCACAACAATTTTTTAGTATATCTAAATGTAAAGTTTTTATACCTTATAAAAAAACCAATGCATG
>DAINRW010000116.1:0-4439 GCA_036741615.1 Nitrososphaera sp. | reverse complement strand
CAAGAAGGAGCCAAACATCAAATACGGCGATATGGCACAGCCGCGCGCTTCGGTTTAACTTTTATCTACGCGGTTTTAAGTATCTCTTTATAATGAGGAAGTCATCGCCTAACCAGTTGCCTGCAAAGAGAAAGGTCAGTTGGATGCAGTACTCTAGAACCTAAGAATTTTTTCTGCCATATGTGTCAATATAATTTGTCTATCTCGTGTTGAATATATAGAATGCGCAGCACATGTTGTCAAATCTATTTTATTGTCCTGCCATGATTGTCAGAATGCTGGCAATTATAGCTACTGTTCCGAGGCTGACGCCTACCACAACCCATCGCACCCTGCTAGGCATAGATAGATCCTTCAAAACATGTCAAATATTATATTTTTTCTCGTGTAATTGGCGTTGTGCTTTTCTGTCAATTATCTCATCGTATCTTTCACTGCAACCCCCGCGATGTTGACTTTATATTCTGCGGTCATTGTATGTATTCTAAAATAGTTCTATGTTGCCAAGCTAATGCACCACATCCTTTCTACAGCAGTCAGGATTCTGTCTTAGACCGTGTGAATATCTCTGTTGTGTACCATCTTATCGGCAAGTTGAAAGTTTGGTATACCTTTTCTTTCGATATACATTCACTGTACGTACTATAAAATTCCATGAAAGCAAAATTTCCGTCTAACAGGAGTTGGAAGCACAAACTTTAACCACTGATAATCCTGAATACTTTTACCCGCTCCCCAATGAATTAAAGCAAATGATGATATATTTCTCAATCACATCATGTAGAGTGATTTAAAAGAAATAGGTATAGCTTCTGCTTTTATTATTCTACTGGCGTATGGTTAGAGGAAATTCTTTGATGTCTGTTTGAGCATCGTTCACAAAAACTGTCCCCTTTACCACATACACTGCTTCTTTAGCAGGAGAAGCTGTGGCAGTTATAGAAACTTTGACTTCACCTGTCCTAGCGTCTTTGCCGAGAAATACTGGCAATTGTATAGGACTGTTGTTTATTGATAGATATGGCTCATAGCCGGATGGCTCAATTGTCACCACTACTTTAGCATTATCAATCACAATATCTTCAGAACTTTGCACATTGATTAAAACGTTGGTGTTTTCTCCAACTGTTATTTCTTGTTTATCTACTTCAAATGTCATAAACTTCACATTAGGTGCTTCTGGGTTCGGTTGGTTTTGTTGTTGAATAAAAAACTGCCCTATTATAACTGCAGAAGCTAATGTAGCTGCCGTAACTATAGCTACTGCGATGAATATCTTCTTCTTCTTCGTGTTTTTATCGGACTTTTCAGAAGGTGATCCTAATGACAAGCGAAGCGGTGCGGTTAAGCAGTATAATACGAAAGATATTGAATATAACAGATAGTAGCGTGCTGTTTGCATGAATTCATATCCCATTTGGGTTCAATGGTTAAGTCTATCAAAGCATAAATTACAGAAAGTCAAAGTTGCTTAACAAGACACACCAATATCCGTACCAGAGAAGATGTCAACCTAATCGTGCTTGTGAGGTCTTTCTCTTCAATAAATTATAATACAGTATTTGCTTGCGTATCTTGCAATTGGTTGACTGGGATGAAGAGATCAAGGGTCACCTCTTCTGGGTCTGGGGAGGAGAAGAAGGACTTTTCAAGCGCGGAAAAGAAGGCATGCTAATCGTTACCGACAAGCGTCTTGCCTTTATTGTAAAGACAGACATGACTTATAAAATGCATGAAACCCATTCCATTAGACAACTAAAGCGTTTTGAAGCAGGTGAAAATGTCTTTCGACCTGCTGAAGGCTACAATTTAGAGCACCTCAAAAAAGATGTCGTCAAGAGCCCCGATAACCTCCAAGTTCCGTTTAGTCAAATTCTAGATGTCCTCTCAGAGGAAAAGGATTGGGGGACTCTTCTTAAGGTGAAGATGAACACTGGCTATAAAGCCAAGGTTTTCAAGTTCTCAATTGTAAAAGGATGGGTAAAATATCCTGTAAAAGATCCACTTGAATTTCAGCACATGGATTGGAGGCCACTCATAAATTTGATAAAAACATCGATCTGAATTGGGACTTGTACTGTAAATGTTGTCTGATGTTTGGTTTATCAAGCAGGAAATATATCTCCAACCCAAAATCTCAGATTATCCCGCAAGATCCTCCAGGATAAAAAGAACCTATTGCATGGTATGACAGTGGTTGCAAAGTAATAATATAATTAGGCAATCTGCTGACTACAGTTCGCATATTGCGAAAAAAGCTATTCGTTATGGGTGTCGGTCCTGGATCGCCAAAGTATCTTACTGACGCAGCTAAGGAAGCCATTGCCAAGTCGCATTACATCATAGGCTACAAGTATACACTATCAACAATTGAAGGTTTTATTGATAAAAGTAGGCAGCAAGTATTTCAAGTCACAATGGAGACACAAGAGGACATCTATCAAAGCATTTATGCGAAAATGAAGGATGGCGAGTACTGCACTATACCTTTTACAGGTGATGTCAATTTCTCAGAATCAGAAGTTGTCGACAGGCTGCTGGAAATATTTGGGAGCGACAATGTCGAGATCATTCCTGGCATCAGCTCCATCCAGGTGGCGGCAGCCAAGGCACGCGTTCCGACAGACAAAGCTTTCATTGTTACCTTCCATGTAACAGATGACATTGAGGATAAAAAGCAGAAAATGCTACACGCGATTAGGGAGGGTATGAGTGTAATACTGCTACCTCGGCCTTGGCCCAGAGATAGATCAAGGCATTTTATGCAATCCGAAATTGCAAAATTCCTGCGTGAAAGTGGAATCGACACCACCAAGCTAAAGGTTTGGGTCTTTGAGCATCTGACGACGGATAAGGAAACCACATTCAGAGGCATGGTAGCCGACCTTGAAGGAAAAGAGTTCAGCGACCTATCTGTTGTTGTAGTAGATCAAACAAAGAGGCAAACATACCTTAACTTCTAGCCGGAGTTTAAATATTTAAAGTGGACTTATTTTTTGTGTATGTCATCAATACAAAATAAGTCTGTTGGCATTATGCGGGGCGATGATAAAGGCATAATTAGATACTGCGTTGAATGTGGCGCAAAGATGCCTAAGTCACAGAAGATCTGTCCTGCATGTGGCGAAAGTCAATAACATTTTCTTTTTATATTTTCTTTTTTGTTTTTAGACTCTATACCTTTAGATTTGGTTACTTTAATGAAGCATCTTCTACTGCTGCAAAGGCGCGTTCTCCGTGCTTGACTGATGTATGTCTTTGTCGGAGCAATTATGTGGTAGGGGTACCTGTAGCGATACTTAGCCAATAAGCCTCGGCATTCAAGAACTACTATTGTAAGGCCAGTCTATGCAGGATCAGTAACAGATCAGTGGTTGAAAATTGTAACAAAAATTTCGGTCAATCGATAAATCTTACTAAAAAGTATGCACAATCATGCGCAGCGGGCTGCCTGGGAGAATCTTCATGATTCCATTGGATCTATGGCCATGCTCGAGTCAAGACTACTGCCGAGTCGCTCTATCATTTGCCACTCTACTACTGCGGCAATAAATAACACCCCTGTGGCAATACCCAGTTCTATCAGAGTTGGTACGAGGTATTTACGCCAAGGTATTTTCTTAAGAAGGTAATAGATTAGCATTGCGCTCCTTGACATGGCAAGGCCGTATACGAACACCTCCATTATACCAAATGGCGTCGTCAAGATGGCAAGGGGCGAAACCTCTCTTAACGTGGGAGTAGAGATTGCAAGCGCGCTGAAAATTGAGCCTGTTGCAAAACCAGAGAATGCTCCAAATGCTGAGCCTACTGCAGGTATAAACATTATCAGTGTGAGCCGGATATTGTTGAGAAATATACCGTTCTGGTCGATGTTCCCTATCTGCCTCGAGAACTCTCGTATCAATGTCTCAGCTTCCTGTTCGCTCATGGGTAATGCCGCTCCTCCAGAATAGGCGATCATAAAGGTAGCTGCACCAAACGCGAGGTAGATGAGGCGGCGCTTGTTAATTTTAAAATGCAATAGGATTGGTTGAAGGCAGTATTTGTATAATTAGTTTTGTCATCCTCTCTTTTCCTCTTCCCGCAGTCTCACTTTGTCTTTTTATGTAAGTTAAACATAACAATTGCGGTGAACCACTCAGCAGCCACAATAGGTGCAGGAAATACTACTGTTTTTCCGCAGTTCTTTGCAATTGGCAATGATCCGATAGACTTTGTGGTTCAAGACATTGCAGTAATCATGATAGTAGCAGCGATAATGCTTGCAATCACGTTCAAACTGAAGCAGCCCATGGTTATAGGCTATATTATTGCTGGAATGATAATTGGACCCTATACCCCTCCTTTCAGCCTTGTCCATAGCCTTGAGACTCTAAATCTCTTTGCAGAACTAGGCATAATCATGCTACTCTTTGTTACTGGCACTGAATTTCCTA